>CAZCPK010000197.1:0-7667 GCA_964500755.1 uncultured Anaerolineales bacterium | reverse complement strand
CGAACTCGCTGACGAAGCGCGAGGGATGCTCGCGATAGGCGTGGAAGGGCCGATTCTCATGCCAGACCTCCCAGTTGTGCGTGTCGCCGGTGTGCGTCGCGTTGGGCGTGACGAAGTTGAGGTTCGACGAGGGCGAGCTGGGCCAGTAGGGCGTATCGGGATCCTCCTTGGCGACCAGGTCGGGCAGTAGCTGGTGGAACAGCCGGTCGTATGCCTCTTTGTACGGCTGAAAGCGCGGGCGGTTCCAGCCCCACGAATCCCAGCCCCATTCCATCTCGTTGTTGCCGCACCAGAGCGCGAGGCTGGCGCGATGCCGCAGGCGCCGGACGTTCTCCACGGCCTCCTGATGTACGTTCTCGAAGAAGGTCTCGTCCCTGGGATAGATGCTGCACGAGAAGATAAAGTCCTGCCAGACCAGGATGCCGTACTGATCACAGAGGTCGTAGAAGCGCTCTTCCTCGTAGAAGCCGCCGCCCCAGACGCGTAGCATGTTCATGTTGGCGGCGGCGGCGCTGCGAATGAGATGTTCCAGCTGGGCGTCGGTGATGCGGCTGGGAAAGGAGTCGGTGGGGATCCAGTTGGCGCCCTTGGCAAAAATGGGCACGCCGTTGACGACAAAGGTGAAAGAGGTGCCAAAGTCGTCGGGCTCCCGGCACAGTTCCAGCGTGCGCAGACCGACCTGGAAGTTGCGGGTATCAGAAAGGTCACCGTTCGCGTAGAGCGCGACCTCCACGTCGTAGAGCGGCTGGTCGCCGAGGTCGTTAGGCCACCAGAGATGCGGATCCGCGACGTCCAGCGTTAACCTGAGCGTCTCGTCGTCTATCCGCCCTTCCACGACCTGAGTCTCGCCCTTCGGCGTCTGGATGGCAAGCGTCGCTTTGAGCTCTGCGCCCTCCTGCCAGCGCTCGACGGTCACGTCGGCGGTGAGGCTGACGTCGCCGTCGGCGTGGCGCTGGCGCAGATGCACGTCGTCGAGGCGCGCGGCGGTGTGGCCTTCCAGCCGCACTTCTTTCCAGATGCCCACCGGCGGCAGTTTGGGGCCCCAGTCCCAGCCGAACTGGCAGGGCGCCTTACGGAGGTGCGGGCCGCCGGGGATGGAGTGGGTGGGCCCCGTCAGCGGCTCCTCGGCCTGTCGCTCGCGGATATAAGGCACCGGCCCGTGGAGCAGGACGCGCACCTCGTTCTCGCCTTCGACCAGCCCGTCGGTGACGTCCCAGGCGTAGCGCCGGAACATATTTTCGGTATCGCCCAACGGCTGTCCGTTGAGGGAGACCTCGGCAAGCGTGTCCAGCCCGTCGAAGATCAGCCTGAGCTTATCTTCGTCGAGCGCTTCCTGCACCTCGAAGCGCAGTCGGTACTCCCAATCGCGTTCGGCGACCCACTGCACGCGCAGCTCGTTATCGGCGACGAAGGGGTCGGGGATCTTGTCCTGGGCCAGCAGCGCGGCCTGGACGGAGCCGGGGATCTCGGCGGGTAGCCAATCTTTGGCGCCAACTTCGCGCAGTTGAACGGTGTGGGGGCGAATCTTGATCGTCACTATCTACTCCTTCGGATCAGTCTGATAGTCAATGGGTCGGTTAGTCTGTTTGTAGTTTCCTCATTGGGCACTCGCCGTTTTGGGCATTTATCATTTCAGATTTTTCATTGAAGACTGTTCGCTTTGATAAATTCGATAAGTTCGTCCGCATAGGTGTATGCCAAACACGTGACGGTGTCGGCGCCGCCGTAGTAGATGGCGATGCGGCCCGTCGGCGCGTCGACCAGTGCAGCGCAAGGAAACGCCACGTTGGGCACGTCTCCGACCTGTTCGTAGGGCATCTGCGGGGAGAGCAGATAAGGCTCCGTGCGAGACAGCACCTTCCACGGTTCGTCCAGATCCAACAGCGCCGCGCCGAAGCTGTAAACGAAGCCGTTGCACGAAGTGATCACGCCGTGGTAGATCAGCAACCAGCCCGCGTCCGTCTCGATGGGCGTGGGGCCCGCGCCGATCTTTGTGCTCTGCCAACCGTTCGTCGGCTGCATCACGAAACGGTGGTGGCCCCAGTGGATCATGTCGGGGCTCTCGCTGTAGAAGATGTCGCCGAAGGGCGTATGGCCCGTGTCGCTGGGCCGGCTGAGCATCGCGTACTTGCCGTGAATCTTACGGGGAAAGAGCACGCCGTTACGATTATAGGGCAGGAAGGCGTTTTCCATCTGGTAAAAGGTCTCGAAGTCGTGCGTGTAGCCGACGCCGATGGTGGGACCGTGATAGCCGTTGCACCAGGTCACGTAGTAGCGATCCTCCAGCCAACAGACACGCGGATCGTAGCGGTGCTCGAAGGGGGCGAGCTCCTCGTCCTCGCAGATGAAGTCGATGGGCTCCGGTGAGAGCTCCCAGTCAGTCGCGTCCGTGCTTCTGCCGCTGTGGATGTTCATCTCGCGCTTCTTGTTGTCCACCCGGAAGACGCCGGCGAATCCGTCCTCAAAGGGGACGACGGCGCTGTTGAAGATGCTGTTGGACGTCGGGAGTAGATCGCGGGGGATGATGGGGTTGCGTGTCGAGCGCCAGACGACGGCGTTGCATGCTTCAGGACGCGCTTCCCAGGGGATGTTTGGGAGCGCCTTGCCTTGGAGTGAGTACTTTGACATAAATCTACCCCTTTGCCTTTACCTTGGATAATGATTCGGATGCTTTACGGTATGGGCCGACCGACGCTCGCTCCATCAGCGGTGAATGGACCGTAATCGTCACGTGGGCAGCGTTGGTATTTTCCAGCCGCCAGTGCAGCAGGCGAACGGCTTCCCGTCCCATCATGACTTTGTCTATACGCATGGTGGTGAGGGAGGGTGTGACGTATCGTGCGAGTTCGATGTCATCGAAGCCGATGACGGATAACTGTTCCGGTACTTCTCTCCCCATTTTCCGGGCTGCGTGGATGGCGGCGATGGAGACCTCGTCGTTGCTGCCGAAGATAGCCGTGACTTGTGGATTTGCTTCGAGCAGCTCCTGAGTGGCTTGAGCGGCCTCGTCGGGCTGGAGCGTGCAACGGGTCAGGTAGACGTCCGAGATGCCGCGATCCCGAAGCGCCTGTTCATATCCACGTCGGCGTTCCTTTAGGCCGGGATAGTTGCTTTGACAACCGCCGAGCATGCCAATGTGTCGGTGATTTTTGTCGATCAGGTAAGTCACCGCGGCATACGCGCCCACGAAATTGTCGGGAAGCACCGCATCGTACTCCTCGTTGACGGCATAGGCGTCGACCAGGACGACCGGGATTTGGAGATACCTCTCAATCCGAGCGGTGATGGTATCGTCGACGTACACCCCCACCACCAGGAGGCCATCGAGCTCTCCGTTGGAGAGCAGCGGAGGAATCTGTGCCGGGTAGTTGTTTGTGTCCACCGGTAGCCTGGCGTAGAGGAGATTGCTCTCTTTCTGGCGACACGCATCTTCGATCCCTGCCAGAATTCGCGAGTAGAAAGGATTGGCTCGGGGCGGTTTTTCTGGTTCGGTTTTGATGATCAGACCCAGATTTCTCGGTGTTGGGGGCGGGCCCGTTTCAGCCGAATCCTTGAGAGGATAGCCGAGCTTCTGCGCAATCTCCATGATATGTCTGCGGGTTGCTTCTGAGACGCCGGGTTTGTTACGTAACGCCAGCGATACCGCAGCCATGGAATATCCGCTTTTCTTGGCTATATCCCGCAGTGTGACTTGGTTTGCCATGTAATAGAGAATCCTCGACGAGACGAAATGAGAAGAAAATTTGATCGATTCGGTTCTAAAAAGGTGAAATGAAAACCGAAGGAATGGATGACTCTAGATGGTTATTAATATATTACTAAACTCTCACTTAAATGTCAAGCACTTTTTAGTAAAAAAGGGCATGAATTTTAGTGACAATTTACATAGAGACGAGAGTGCCCCGGATTTCACCAGTGTGCAGCATGCCTGTGGAGATAGCGGTACGAGCGCACCCCATCCACGCACAAAAATCCCCTCAACGGATTGAGCGGATTTATCTGATTCTTTCTAATCCGGGGTCTCTGGGATTTGGCCGGGTGGTCCAAAAACGATTGCAAATTTTCACCACAGATGGCACGAATTTTCACTGATTTTTCATTTTCTGTGTGAATCTGTGAAATCCGTGGGTAAGTTTTCGGTCTGATCATGCGAAATCCAAAAGAACCTAATCCGTTTCATTCGTTGCATCCTTTTGCCTCCGTTGACAATTTAGCGACCTGAGCAAGGGATCACGGGACTATTTTCGAAGGAGGGCGTGACATACAATACCCCCCGGAGAGATCTCTCCGGGGGGTATCTGGTGGTGGAACGGTCAGGTGTTCTGAGTCTGGAGCGCCTGCCACATGCGTTCCGGGGTGACCGGCACGCGTTTCATCATGATACCGGTGGCGTCGTAGATGGCGTTGAGCACGGCGGGCGCGACGCCGTTGACGACGATCTCGGCTACCGATTTGACGCCGACCGGGTGGCTCGGCTCGAAGGTCTCCACGAAGATGGTCTCCATGGGCGGCATCTCGTCGGCGCGGAAGACGCGGTAATCGTCGTAGGCGGCGTTGAGCGTGCGCCCATCCTCCCCGTAGCAGAGCTCCTCGGCGAGCGCGTAGCCCACCGCCTGGTGCATGCCGCCTTCCGCCTGCCCGCTGGCTGTCAGCGGGTTGATGATCTGCCCGGAGTCGAGCGCAATCAACAGGTGGTCGGCCGTCACCTGTCCGGTCTCGGTATCCACCGTCACCTCGGCGAACTGCGCGCCGAAGGGCGGGGGGCTGACCGGGCTCATAAACGAGGCGTGGCCCATGATCTGATGCTGGTTGTGCTGGTGCAGCGCGTACATGGCGACCTCACGGAACGTGAGCGACTGACCGTCGGGGCCATGCACCACGCCGTCCTTGAGCGTCAGTGCCTCTGCGGGGATGCCCAGCATGTTCATGGAGACGTCCTTGATCTGACGGGCGACGTCCTCGGCCGCGCGGGCCGCCGCGCCGCCGCTGACGTAGGTGGTGCTCGAGGCGTAGGCGCCCTTGTCGAAGGGGGTGACGTCGGTGTCCGACGAGCGGATAATGAGATCGTCCAGGCGGCAGCCCAGGATCTCCGCCGCGATCTGTCCAATCACGGTGTCGGAACCGGTGCCCAGATCCGTGGCGCCAACGTGGAGGTTGAAGGTCCCGTCGTCGTTCATCTTGATGGTCGCTGCGCCCATGTCCAGGTTGGGGATGCCGGAGCCCTGCATCAGGAAGGCGACACCAATGCCCCGCTTGAGGTGCGGTTTACCGGGGACGCTGTGCCACTCGGGGTTGTCGTACTTCTCGTCCCAGCCGATGGCGGCGGCGCCCTGCAAGGCTGCCTTGCGCAACGCGTTGGTCTCGATCATCTCCCCTTGAGCCTCGCGGCCCTCGCTCCACACCTTGCTCATGAGGTTCTCCGTGTGCGGCTCAACGATGTTGTCCAGCCGGAAGGTCAGAGGATCTTTGCCCAGTTTGACGGCGCCCTCGGTGACGAGCGTCTCGGTGGCGATGACGCCCTGGGTGATGCCGTAGCCGCGGAAGGCGCCCGCGCGGGGCGTGTTGGTGTAGTAGGTGTCGCCCCAGAAGCGCAAGTTCGGCGTGTTGTAGAGCGGTAGCGTCTTGTGTCCCACGTTGCCCAGCACCGTCAGCCCGTGACCGCCGTAGGCGCCGGTATCGCTCCAGGCGTGGAGGTCTTGCGCCGTCATGACGCCGTCCTCTCGCACGCCGAGGCGGTACTGCACGCGCATGGGGTGGCGGGTGGTGGTGTAGGTGAACTGTTCCTCGCGCGTCAGCTCCAGGCGGACCGGACGGCCCGTGGCGATGGTCAGGTGCGCGGGGACGTCCTCGTAGATCTCCTGTTTGTTGCCGAAGCCGCCGCCGATGCGCGGCTTGATAACGCGGATCTGCCCCTCAGAGAGACCCAGCACGGGCGCCAGGATGCGGCGTACGTGGAAGGGTACCTGCGTCGAGGTGAGCATGACCAGCCGGTCGTCCTCGTCCCAGTAGGTCATGCAGACCCACGGCTCGGGCGGGACGTGCTTCATCTTCTGCGTCTCGATGGTGGTCTCGAAGACGTGGTCGGTCTCGGCGAGCGTCGCCTCGACGTCGCCCAGCTCTAGGCGCACCCTGGCGACCAGGTTGCGGCCCGGATTGCTCTCCCCGAAGTTCTCGTAGTCGTCTTGATCGTGGATCACCGGCGCGTTCTCTGCCATGGCCTCGTCCACGTTGAGGACGGGTTCCAGCACCTCGTACTCCACCTCGATCAGCTCCAGCGCCTCCTCCGCGATCTCCGGCGTCTCCGCGGCGACGGCGGCGACGCGGTCGCCCACGTAGCGGACCTTGTTGTCGAAGCTGACGTAGTCCAACGGTCCGGGGATGGGATAGGACTGCCCGGCGGTCGAATAGACGACGCGGGGCACGTTCTTGTAGGTCAGCACGGCGTGGACGCCGGGCAGCGCCTCGGCCTTGCGGGTGTCAATGTCCTTGATGCGGGCGTGGGCGTGGGGACTGTGCAAAATCCGCGCGTGGAGCATGCCGGGTCGGTCGAAGTCGGCGACGAAGGCCGCCTTGCCCTGCGCCAGCTTGGGCGCGTCGACCTTGGGCAGCGGCTTACCGACGACGTTGAACGCCTCGGCTTCCGCGGTGACGAAGACCTTGGGCAGCGTCTGGGTGCGCAAAGTGGGGGACTTGGGGCGGGCGCCGCCACTCTCTAGCGGTTCTGTCTTCGGCTCCGGCGGCAGCAGCTCCTCCGGCATCTGGTACATCTCGCCAGGGCCGCCCGTGATCGGGCCGGGATCCTCGCCGCGCAGGTAGGCCGCCGCGCGCAGAATGGCCTCGACCGGCTTGGCATATCCTGTCTCCCGGGAGACGACGCCGCTGATGGCGTCGCGGACCTCGTCCTCGGTCGGATTGGGATTGCGGTCGAGCAGCGCCTTCCCCGCCAGAATCTGGGCCGGCGCCTCGTAGCCGCTCTGAATGGCGCCCGTCTCGATGAACGCGCGCTGGAGCGGATGCCAATTCGGGGCCTGCTTCCACCCGGGGCGGCGGTGCCCGGTGAGCCCCTCGACGGTGGTGATCTCCGCGCCGGCGGCTTGGGCTGCGGGCGTCACGATGCTGCTGCGCGGGTGTCCATTGAGGAGGACCGTGCTGCAGCCCCCCGCGCCATCCTCGCTGCTGAACTTGACGCTGTGTATGCCGGCGCGACGTAGCACGTTGAAGAGAGAATCGCCCGGTTGGACGTCAAAGGTCTGCTCTCTGCCGTTAAGGGTAAAGCTTATCTTCATGGTCGGCTCCTCTTAAATTGGTCGCTTGGTCAATTCGTCACTTAGTCGCCTGGTCAACGGGGAGCTTGGCCTGGAGTGTATCTGTTCTTTTTTAGTCCGTTGACGCATATTTGTCAGATCGTGGGTGTGGCCTGTCCCCTGAAAGCTTCGCTGGACGTGACTTTCTCGGTATCAGTGATCTGGCTCACGGTCCCGGGACGGTCGAGCGCGTCGTCCTGTCGTGTCCCTCATTGTAGGGATCTTTGGCGTCGCTGTCAATTACGTAGGGGGGCGGGCAAACGAAGCGGTTCTGCGGCTTTCCAAGACCCCTCAGAGACTCCCTGTGCCGTTTGTCCATGTTATCAACCCCGGCTGCGTTTGCCTTGCTCTTGTCTACGCACG
>CAZCPK010000196.1:0-7668 GCA_964500755.1 uncultured Anaerolineales bacterium | reverse complement strand
ACGTGGCCTGGACGCCGGAGCGGGCTGTCTGGCTCGTTCTGCTCTCGTTGTTGCCGGCTTTCTCGCTCTACGGCTTTTTCACGGCGTTGCTGGGCGGCTGGGACGAGGGAGGCATCCAAGAACTCGCCGAGGCGGTGCAGATCAGCGGGATCGGCGCGCCGCTTGGCTGGGCGCTGTTGCTTGGGGTGCGTGGGGGTGCGCGCATCTCGCCGCTCCACGGCGCCTTCCCCATGCGGTTGCGGACGTTGGCGGTGGAGGAGGCGGAGGCGTTGACGCTGCGCTATCCTCCGGCTTGAGCCGGCTCCCGTTCGAAGTGGACTTCCAGCCCGTCCTCGGTGACGCGATAGTCGCCGAAGATCATCGGCCCCGGACTGAGAACGTGGGGGAGCAGCAGGGGCAGATCTTCCACCAACGGTAGCGTCTTCAGGGCGTTTTGCTCTACCCAGAGAGGTTCCCCCTCCTCCGAGGCTCGGGGCTCACCCTGCGGCGCTTCTCCCACGAAGACGAAGAGCATCACGCCGGGCGGATCGGGCAGCGTGACGTGAACGATGGCGCGCAGTTCCAGCTCCTCGACCTCCAGACCGGCTTCCTCGCGCACCTCACGCCGCGCTGCGGCAAAGGGCGTCTCGCCCCGCTCGACGTGTCCTCCCAGACCGTTATACTGGTCGGCCCAGAGCCGTTTGTGTGGCGCGCCTTTAAGCAGCAGGAGTCGGTCATCCCGGGTCAGGAAGATCAGGGTGCGGGGCACGATGGTGTAGCGGGGTTCCGTGCGTTGATCCTCAGGTTGCATAGGTCTCGTTTCCATAGGTGATAGCCAGCGTGTGAATCGCCTCCCAGGTCAGCCAGCGACTGGGGCGTTGACGCGCTTCGACGTCCAGCCGGCCCGGCGCTGGTCGCCTCTTGAGCCACCGCCCGGCGGACGTCTGCATCGCACGCAAGCGTTCCTCCAGTCGACGGTAGCTAATTCGTTTCTGAGCGCCGGCGTGGGCCAGCACGTGGCACAGCTCCAGGAGATCCGACTCGTAGTAGCGGGGATAGGTGGGCTGGAGCCAGTCGGCGTTGACGCCCTCAAAGTCGAACGGGTACTCGAGCAGGCGGTCGACGAGCAAGTCACAGGCGCGGGCGACCTCTTCAGGGCGCCGGTCCCTGGGGATGCGGTGGAGCCCGCCCAGGGCCTTGACCAGCCCCCAGGGGCATACTTCGCCGGCCAGCTCGCAACGGAGGCGTTCCGGCTGATGGAGGATGGCCTGGGTCAGCGCGCGTGCGGCCGAACCGGTACGGGGATCCTCACCCAGCTCCAGGTCCCATAACAGCTGCAGTGCCATTCCCGTGTAGCAGAGCCAGGTCCCTGTCGTAGGATCTGGCGGCGCGAAGCGTCCGTCCGACCCACGCCCGTGTTCGAGGAGGTTCTCGCCGGCGGTTTTCAGCAGGGGCAGCGGGGGCACGCCGATCTGCGTCAGCGTATAGAGCGTGCCGAAGTTGCCCAGCGGACCGCCGAAGTAGGGATTGGTCGTGCGGCCCCAGAAGCTGACCGAGTCGGCTTCGTCGAGCAGGGCTCGCACCGGCGCCCAGGTGACGACGGTCTCACGTTCCCGGTCGAGCGCTGTCGGTGGACGCTGAAAGATATCCCGCAGCGTGAACAAGCGCGCCGAAGGATTCGCGGGATCCAGCAGCCACGGCACCGGATCCCGCGCCACAACGTCAAGCCACTCCATGGGGAAGGGTTAGAGCTTGTAGCCGATGGTGCGCAACAGATCTTTCCGCCAGGTGATGTTCTCCCCTTCCTCGATGCCGAGCGGCGGTTGACCGTCGATGACGCCCAGGATGCCCCGACCCTGCTCGGTCTGGGCGACGACGACCTCGACGGGATTCGCCGTGGCGCAGAAGATCGAGACGACCTCCGGCACCCGCTTGACGGCCTGCAAGACGTTGATGGGGTAGAAGCCTTCCCCCAGGAAGATGATGAAGCTGTGCCCTGCGCCCAACGTCTGTGCATTCTCCTGCGCCAGGGTGATGAGCGCGTCGTCGGTGCCGGAGTAGCGGACCAGCCGGTCGCCGGAGGCCTCGCAGAAGGCCAGGCCGAATTTGATGCCCGGGACCGCGGTGACCAGGGCCTCGTGAACGTCCTCGACCGTTTTTATGAAGTGGGATTGTCCCAGGATAAAGTTGATGGCTTCGGGTTTCTCAATACGGACGGTGGTCAATTCCAGGCTCATCGTCTCCTCCTTATAAGACTTTGATTATCGTTGAAGGTTATCAGCGTTGAAACGTTCGAACGTTTCAACGCTATTTCTTCTCCCGGATAGGGATATGGGCCTCGGATAGCGTCTGGCGCAGGTCTTGCAACGCGGTCTGGATACGCGTACGCGCGGTGACGGCGTCCTCGGCGTGCGCGCTGATCAAGATTCGGAGCGCGCCCTCGCCCGCTTCCGGAAAGGCCCGGGCCAACGATTTAAGGTACGTCTTCGGGTGGCGATCGGCGACTTCACGTAAGGGCGCCGCGACCTGGGCCTCGTCCTGACAGTGGACGATCAGCTCTGCCTCAACCCACTCGCCCAGCGTAAAATATCGCCGTAGGGCGGGCACAATGCTTTCGGTGAAGAGGGCTTTCAGCTCGGCGGGGACGCCGGGTAGACAGTAAATCAGCGTCGCAGCGTGTTCGATCTCCACGCCGGGCGCCGTCCCCAGTGCGTTGGGGAGCGGACGCGCGCCGCGTGGTAGCCGCGCCAGCTTGTGACGTGCCTCGGTCGGCCCCCGCGTCTCCATGTGTCCGGCAGCCAGCAGGCGGTCGTAGTGTTGCTCCACGAGCGCGCGGGAGGCAGTCGTCGCCTGCAGGGGACGTCCCAACGCGGTCGCCACGGCCTGCAACGTGAGGTCGTCCTCGGTCGGGCCCAGTCCGCCGCTGACTACAAGAAGATCCGGTTGGCAGCGCAGGCAACGCTTGAGCCATCGGACGATGTGCTCCGGACTATCACGGAGGATACCGGCCTCTGTAACTTGAAAACCCAGCCGGGTGAGCCGGTGGGCCAGGGTGTAGAGGTTGCGATCCCGTATCTCCCCGTCGAGCAGCTCGTTGCCAACGGCGAGCAGGACGGCTTCTGGAAGAGCGGGCATATCTCAGCACCTCAATCCTTGTTGAGTGGGGCGGGTTTGTTTGTCTGGGGAAAAAGGAAACGGTGATCTGCAAGCGGGTTCCATATGATCACCGTTTTGTCCCTTGGAGCTCCATCCCCCACGCCGATAGACCGGGCTTGCCGGCTAACAGGTCGGGCTGCGAGTGTATCCGGATGTCTACTCTTCCTGTGGCTCCAGATCCAATACTTTGTTGATACTGGCGAGCAGCTCCTGGGGGCCGAAGGGCTTGGTCACGTAGGCGTCGACCTTGGCGATGTGCAGGCCCAGCACCTTGTCGATGCTCTGAGCCTTGGCGGTGACGATGATGACCGGAATGTCGCGGAGCTCCGGGTCGGCCTTCATCTGCTGGTAGACTTCCCAGCCATCCACGTCCGGCATCATCAGATCCAGCAGCACGAGATCCGGCTTGAGGCGTTGGATCGCGTCCAGACCTTCGCGCCCCCCCACGGCACCCACCAGCTCGAAGTCCCGACGATCCAGGATCAGCTCGATCAGATCGATCATTTCGGGCTCGTCTTCGATGCAGACAAAACGATATGTTTTTTCGTCCATTTTAGCTACCTCCCGTGAGCTCCTTTTCTGCAGTTTAGCATACCCCAGGAGCGCTGTCAATTTGGTTCTGGCTGGTGAGTCCCCATAAGGCTGCGGTCGTTCACGGCGTCCAGCAGTTTTCCACCACAGAGAGCACTGAGCACGCAGAGAATGAGCCGGTTCTTTCTTGCTGTGCCCTCCGTGGGCCCTGCGGTGAGATGTGGGTACTCATCAAGGTTCTGGATACGGTTATCTCTTGAGGGCGCGCCGTCTACAGTGGCCTGTCGCTTTGGCGCGTGCCTACTCGGCTCCAACGTCGTCTACCTGATGGACCGTACACCCATTTCATTATATAAGGGGCTTAGAGAAAGTCCACCTTTGTTCTGGTCACCTATCACTGCGGGTCTTCCAGATCAGGGGCTCATACTCTCTGTGTCTCGGTGGTGATATATTTGCAGTACCGCTAAACCAACCCTGTGAGGCATATAGCAAGCCTTTTGACCTCCGTGCCAAAACTAATACCGTGCCGGGTGCACCCACTATATGTGTATGGTAATGAGCCTGGTGATCCGCATATTTAGGGCTACCCAGTGTCTTTTCATAGACTTGACGTAAGTTTGCTCAATAGGCCATGTCAGCTCAACAGGGTGACTTTAGCGCTATTGCCTTTATTTATCAGGTGCACGGTGATAGAATGATCTCTCATCCATTCGTTTTATTGGGGAGGTGGTGATGTCGGGAGCGCAGGGGCGCGGGGCGTGGCGCTGGTTGGTGGGGGCGCTCTGGGTGTTGGGGCTTTCGCTGGCCTGGACGGTTCTCTTGCCGGCCGCGACGAGTCGGGCGGCGCAGACGCCGGAGCCGGCGGTGGATCCTGCCGTGCTGCGGGCGCTGGAATCGTCAGATGACCCGATCGCGGTCATCGTCTCGCTGCGCGATCCCGGCGGTGCGAATCCTATGCGGGCCGCGGCGGCGTACTCCGGACTTCAGGCCCGGCAGACGCTGGTGAGCGGGTTGCAGGCGCGTTACGACCGCGCCAGTCAAGAGGTCGCTCCGGTGTTGGAGGCCGCCGTGGAGCGCGGCGACGTCCTGCGGCAGCGCGATCTGTGGATTATCAACGCCGTCGCGCTTACGGCGCGCCCTGCGGTTGTCCGGCAGCTGTTGGAGATGCCGACGGTGGCCGAAGTGCGACTCGATCAGGTGCGCTTTTATCATCTCCCGCCGGAAGAAGAGAAGTCCCCCATCACGCCCGCAGAGGATAGCCCCACCCACGGTACGCTTGCGGATACCCCCTCCCCGGACGACGAGGACGCCTGGGGCGTGACGCGCGTGCGCGCCCCGGAGGTCTGGCGTTCCCTGGCGATCTCGGGCACCGGCGTGGTCGTCGCCGGCATGGATACCGGCGTCGACTGGCAGCATCCCATCCTGCAGGAGAACTATCGCGGCTACCTGGGCCGGGGACTGGTGCAGCACGCCGGTTCCTGGTTTGACGCGGTCAACGCATCGCTCTATCCCTACGACGACAACGGTCACGGGACCCACACCCTGGGCATCGCCGTCGGTCGCGAGGAGATCGGCGTCGCGCCCGGCGCGCGTTGGATCGGCGTCAAGATCCTGGCGGGCAACGGCAGCGGCACCGATTCGGACATTCACGCCGGCTTCCAGTGGCTGCTGGCGCCGGACGGGGACCCGACGCTGGCGCCGGACGTGGTGGTCTGCTCGTGGGGCTCTACGAACGCGACACACACGGTCTTTGAGGTCGCCATCGCGGCGTTGGAAGCCGCCGGTATCTTCCCGGTCTTCGCCGCCGGCAACGAGGGGCCTGCGCCCTCGTCTTTGCGCTCGCCCGCCAGCCTCCCCGGCGTCTTCGCCGTAGGTGCCAGCGACTTGTACGACGAGGTCGCGCGTTTCTCCAGCTGCGGCCCCTCGCCCTGGGGCGAAGTCAAGCCCTACGTCGTGGCGCCCGGCGTCTCCACGTGGTCCAGTATGCCGGGCGGCGGCTATGCCTTCAAGGACGGCACGTCGATGGCGACGCCGCACGTCGCCGGCATCGCTGCGCTGCTCCGGGAGGTCAGCCCGACGCTGCCCGTCGCCCCGCTCTCGCGCGTGCTGACGGAGACGGCGGTGCCGCTCACCACCACGGTGCCCAACAATGACAGCGGCTGGGGCCGCGTCGACGCCTACGCGGCGGTCGTCGCCGTGCTGCAGCCCGGCGTCGTCTCCGGCACCGTGCAGAATACCGCGGGCGGCGCGCTGGCGGGCGCCCTGGTCCGGGCCGCGCCGCACGGCGCCGGCAACCCGGCGCAGACTCTCGCCGACGCCGCCGGACGGTACCGCCTGGCGCTCACGCCCGGCGTCTACGACCTCACGGCGTCGGCCTTCGCGCACGCCGAAGCGCAGGTGCAGAACGTGCGTCCGGTGACCGACGCCGTCACCCCGGTCGATTTTGCGCTGACCCCCTTGCCCACCGGCTCGCTGCACGGACGAGTCTCGGTGCTGCCGGCGGGCGACCCGCCCACCCGTCCGGTCACCTTGCGCTTGCCGAACACCCCGCTGACGACGACGCCCGACGCGGGCGGTGACTACGCCTTCACCCTACCCGCCGGCGACTACGTTCTGGAGGCGCGGGGCAACGGCTACCGCGTGGTGACGACCAGCATCGCCATCACCGTCGGCGAGACGACGACGCGCGACCTGGCGTTGCCCCCGGCCCCGACGCTGCTCCTGGTCGACGAGGGCGCCTGGTACTACGGCAGCGAGCTGCCCTACTGGCGCGCTGCGCTCGACGGCCTGGCGTACGCTTACGACGAGCTCTCCATCAAACATCCGCCGCTGGAGCCCGGCGTGAATCTGAGTTACGACGTGCTGCTCTGGTCGTCGCCGTCCGGCTCGCCCGGGCTGGTGCGGGCCGGGGAGGTGCTCTCTTCCTATCTCGGTACGGGGGGGCGCTTGTTGCTCAGCGGGCAGGACGTCGCCTTCTACGACAGCGGGCAGTCCATGCTGCTCCTACCCCAATGGTATCTACGGAAACAGCTGGGGGTCGCGTTTGTTAAAGATAACGCCGCTTCCAGAACCCTGATCGGGCAGGGAGTGTTTGACGGCGTCACGGCGACGATCGCGGGAGGGACGGGGGCGGACAATCAACTCTATCCCGACGTCGTCGCCGCGGGCAACGCCGAGGTCGCCGAATCGGTCTGGCGCTACACCGACGACGGCAGCGCGGGCGTCGCCGCCCACGTCTGCGCGCCGTATCGGGCGTTGCACTTCGGCTTCGGCCTCGAGGCCGTCTCGACGCTGGAGGATCGGCAGCTGATACTGGGGCGGGCCGTGGACTGGTTGACGACGCCTCCGCCCACGGCGGGCCTGGAGCTAAGCTACACGCCGGGTCCGCGCATCGCGCCGTCCGGTCAGCGGGTGACGCATACCTTTACGCTGCGGCACGTGGGGCAGGCGGGCCCGCCGGACGACGTCTCACTCTCGCTTTCGGGCCATCAGTGGCCCGTCACGGTGACGCCGACGGCGGTGCACCTCGCTCCCTGCAACGCCCGGCGTTTCACGGTGACCGTCGATATTCCTACGGACGCCGCCGTCAACGTTGAGGACGTCGCGACGGTGCACTTCGCTTCCTCCCTGGTTCCCGATCCGCCGACGCTGACGCTGCGCACCAAGACGCCGGCGCCGCTGCTGCTGGTGGACGACGACCGCTGGTATCCCATGGAAGCGTACTACACGTCGACGCTGGAGGCGCTGGGGCTGTCCTACGATCTGTGGAACACGGATACGCAGTTGGGCGGGGCGCCCATGACGGGCGAGCTGCTCACGGAGACGTTGCTGCACTATCCGCTGATTATGTGGTTCACGGGCTACGATTGGTACGAGCCGGTGTCGGAGGAAGAGGAGGCGCGCCTGCTGCACTACCTGGACCAGGGCGGGCGCTTGTTGCTCTCCTCGCAGGATTTCCTCTACTTCAGCGGCGACCTGCGTCCGTTGGGCGCGCGCATGGGG
>CAZCPK010000195.1:0-7677 GCA_964500755.1 uncultured Anaerolineales bacterium | reverse complement strand
GAGTTCCCCGCCGTGCCGAACTTTGAGATCACCACAGCACTGATCCAGGCCGCGGAGCGGCTGGGGCTCAAGGTCCACGTGGGCCTCGGCTCCGCCGGGGACGCTTTCTACGCGCCCCGCCGCGATCCCGAGATGCGCAAGATCCTGGCGCAGTCCGGTCTCGTCTCCGGCGAGATGGAAAGTGACACCATCTTTGTCCTGGCTGCGTTGCGGGGCTGGCGCGCGGGCGCGCTCTATGCCTGCGACGGAACCGCGACCGAGACAAAGCCAGAATGGGGCGAGGACGCCTTCCATCAGGGGGAGGAGAACGAGATTCGCATCGCCCTGGAAGCAGTGCGTCAGATTGCAGCCGCCGACGCGTAATCAACGGATTTACCGGATGGAACGGATAAGTGAACGTCAAAACGTTGGAACGTCCCAACGTTTTACAGAAGGAGAACTACGTGCAAAGAAAACGAGTGATCATCGATTGTGACACCGGCGTCGACGACGCCATGGCCCTGCTGTTGGCGCTGCGTTCACCAAAGCTGGACGTATTGGGAATCACCACGGTGGCGGGAAACGCAACGCTCGACAAGGTCATACGCAACACCTTGGTGGTCGTGGAGCAAGCGGAGAGTGACGTCCCCGTCTACCCCGGCGCGATGCGTCCGTTGATGGGCGCGTGGACCACGGCGGAAAACGCCCACGGCTCCGACGGTCTGGGCGACGTGGGCTTCCCCGATCCACACGCCAGGGCCGAAGGGACCCACGCCGTCAATTATCTCATCGAGACGTTCAGGGAAGCGGAAGAACCCGTCCACCTGATCACGCTGGGACCGCTCACCAACGTCGCGTTGGCGCTGGCCCAGGCCCCGGAACTGGAGCAAAAAATCGCCTCGCTGGTGATGATGGCGGGCGGGATCAACAGTGGCAACGTGACGGCGGCAGCCGAGTTCAACGTCTGGGTCGACCCAGAAGCCGCCGACATCGTCTTCCGCAGTTCCATTCCCAAGACCATGGTCGGCCTGGGGCCCATCCGACTGGATGGCGGCATCACGTCCGACGATACGGCGCAACTGGAAGCGCAGGAGACGCCCTGGTGCCAGATGATCGGGCGGCTGCTTCGTCAGCGGTTGACAAAATGGGCCGAGATCACGGGCGAGCTGCGCCCCACCACCCCGCCCGATCTCGCCGCCATGGGCATCGCCATCGACCCGACGCTGGGCGACGCGACCCTGTACCACGTCGCCATTGAGACCGACGGCACGCACACCCGGGGCATGACGCTGGCGGACCGGCGGGGCTATCGACGATTGATCGAGGGAGCCCCGGAACCCAACGTCAACGTCGTGACGCGCATGGACAACGACCGCTACCGGCGGCTCGTACTAGACACCCTACTTCAAAACCCGTCAACGGATTGAACGGATTTAACAGATTAAGTCTACTCATCCCAAACCGACAATTCGCAACCCGCAACTCGCAACTCATAACAAGGAGAACGCATGAACGCACCCACGCTAGAATGGAGAACGAAGCGCAACGAAGCCGCCGACTATATCCGCACGCAAACCGACGTCACCCCGGAGATCGGCTTGGTCCTGGGCTCCGGCCTGGGCGCGTTGGCCGACGAGGTCAGCGACGCGACGGTGATCCCCTACGGCGAGATCCCGCACTTCCCGGTCTCCACCGTCGCCGGACACGCCGGCGAGCTGGTCATCGGCGAGCTGGAAGGCAAGCACGTCCTGGCTATGAAAGGACGCTTCCACTACTACGAGGGCTACAGCATGCAGCAGCTGGCCTTCCCCGTCTGGGTGATGCGCACCCTGGGCGCCGAGATCCTCATCGCCACCAACGCAGCCGGCGGCGTCAACCGCGCCTTCCGCCCCGGCGACCTGATGGTCATCGTCGACCACATCAACTGGATGTTCGATAATCCGCTCATCGGCCCCAACGACCCCGAGCTGGGCGTGCGTTTTCCCAGTATGGCTCAGGCGTATCCCTGGGAGATGACCGAAGTCGCCTTGCGCGCTGCGGAAGCCGAAGGCATCCACGTCCAAAAGGGCGTCTACTTGGCCGTGACCGGTCCCGCCTACACCTCCCGCGCCGAAAGCCAGATCTACCGGCTGCTGCGTACGGACGCCGTGGGGATGTCCACCGTGCCGGAGGTGATGGCAGCGACCCACGCGGGCATGAAGACGCTGGGCGTCTCGTGCATCACAGACGTCGCCAAGGATCCCAAGGCCGGACCGCGCGGCATCCTCACCCACGAAGAAGTCGTCGAGGTCGCCAACCGCACCAAGCCCAAGTTCATCCGCCTGATGCGGGCGATCCTGCGCGAAATCGACACAGAATGCTAGTACGTCTGAACGTTCTAACGTTTAACATTGGCTCTACTGAAAAAAGGTCAATCTAACCACAGAGCACGCAAAGGGCGCAGAGATTTTAATTTTTGCTGTAATTTTCACCTTTAAATCTGGTTAAGTGTGAAAATAGTTGAACATAGAGTTAATTTTCTCTCGGCGTTCTCTGTGATCTCTGCGGTAAACAGACTTTTTTCAGCGGAGTCAACATTGATCACGAAAAAGAACCAGAGGACACACATGAAAATCTACTTTGCTGGACCCCTGTTTACACCTTACGAGCGTGACTATATCTCCAAGAGCGCCGAGGTGCTGCGTGAGCGCGGCATCGATCCCTTCGTGCCCCACGAAAGCCCCAAGGAAGAGCGTCCCAACGATACCCGCAGCAAGGCCAAACGCTGCTTCGACAACGACTTCGGTGGGATCAACGAGGCCAACGCCATGCTGGCGATCATCAACGGACCCGAGGTCGACGACGGCACCGCCTGCGAGATCGGGATCTTCTACGCGCTGATACAGAAGGACCCTACCAAAAAGGGCATCGTGGCGCTTCACGACGACTATCGAACGCAGGCATCCGGCGAGGGCAAGGGTCTCAACGCCTTCGTGCTGGGCTGCCTACGCGAAGCGGGGGTCGTCTGCAAGACCCTGGATGAGGCAGTTGAGCAGCTGGTGACCTGGAAAGAGGAGTTGGAAGCCGAAGGCGTGGTGGACGAGGAGGCCGTATCATGAAAATCTACTTCGCCGGACCGTTGTTCACACCCTACGTGCGCCAGTACATCTCGGAACACGCCCAGATCCTGCGAGAGCACGGCATTGAGGTCTTCGTGCCCCACGAGAACTTCGAACCGCAGATCACGCCGGAGACGGCCCAGATGTTGGTTGACCGGGGCTTGCTCAAAGCGGAGGAGCTGGAACCAGACGACCTTCCGAGGCGCCTCGCCACACTGATGTGGCAGGGCAAAATCAGCCGAGAGGAATTGGGGCTGCCGCAGCTCACTCCAGAGAAGATATTCCAGAAAGATTACGAGGGTCTCTCCACGTCAAATGCCGTGGTCGCCATTCTGGACGGCACACAGGTCGACGATGGCACCGCTTGCGAGATCGGGATCTTCTACGGTCTCTTACGTGACGATCCTTCAAAGAAAGGGGTCATCGGCTTTATGACCGATTCGCGAGGCACCCGTAAAGCCGAACATGGGTACGGCGTCAATCTCTTTGTGCTCGGCGTCCTTGAGGAATGCGGGGTCATCCTGAGTGACTTCGACGATGTCATAGCAAAATTGCAGACGTGGGAGTAATTGCAGACGTGGGAGTAGCCGTACTTTAGTGGTATCCGTTTAGTTTTCTGAGCGGTGCGACGCACTTTCGCTGAAATGGGTATGCCAAGATTTTGCGTAACGTCCGGCGCAACCATTACAGCGTCGAGGGCTTATCTTCGCAGGTGCGTTGCACGTGGTCGCTCACCAGACTGAACAGCTACGCCCAGTGTTTCTATCCTCCTCTTTGGCCGGCGGATAAGGGAGACCTTCACGTCGAGATAGCTTATCCGCCGGTCACGCACAGCTTATGGTAAAGGTACCGTCATGGGAATACTTTATAAAATTGTTCAGAGTATCACAGACTACATCCAGCTAATCAAGAGCTTCAATCGTAACATCCATCTGCTACTGCTGGGCTCGGTGCTCAGCGGCATTGCGCAGGGCATCATCAGCGTCGATTTCAATCTCTACATCCTATCCCTGGGAATTGAACCGGACAGTCTGGGAAGGATTTTGAGCGCCGGCCCCTTTGCCCACGCGCTGGCCTCGATTCCCATCGGCTTTCTAGGGGAGCTGCTGGGCTATAGAATCGCGTTCATCGCCATCTACGGCCTCGCGGGTCTCTCACAGCTGGCGCAGGCGGCGACGCCCAACGTCACTTTGATCTCCGCCGCGGCCTTTGTGGGCGGGCTGGCGCTGTCGGGGAACTTCGTCGTGCGCCTCCCCTTCCTCGCAGCCAACGCCGAAGCGTCCAAACAAACGCACGTCTTCAGCCTTAACAGCCTGCTACGCAGCCTGACGGTGGCTATCGGTTCGCTTCTGGCCGGACACCTTCCCAATCTTATGCGGATTTTCACGTCTGACCTCACCCTCCAGTATCGCTATACACTCTATATCGCCGGCCTCTGTACCTTGATCTCTGTCCTTCCCATGTTCTTCATTACGCCGCTTGAAACGTCCAGGCATCGCCGGAAGATCAGTCTATATCCTTACCTGTGGGGAATGGACGGCTTCACGATAAAGTCCGCCATCGTCGAGCTCTTTATAGGACTCACCATGGGCCTGATTCTGCCGTTCATGAACCTCTATTTTATTCGGCATCTCGGCACGAGCCGCGAGTACTTCAGCACCATCGCCGCCCTGGCCGTTATCCCCACGGCCTTGGCGGCCGTCTTCGGTCCCCTGATCGCCAACCGCCTGGGAAATTTCCGCACCATCCTCGTCTCTCGCTACCTCATCCCCCTGACGACGATCAGCATGGCGCTGACCACCTCACCGCTTCTGGGAAGCGGCAGCTACTGGCTCTATAGCGCGCTCTTCACCGCGGGACAAGCGCTCTGGTTCGCGTATGCCATGTCCGCCGCAGCGGCCCGAGCAACAGTCGCCGTCTCCGCCTGGCTGGAGATCACGTTCTGGCTGGGACAAGCGCTGGCGGCCCTCATCACAGGTTCCCTGCTGGCGGACGCCAACTACGTGCTGCCCTTCTACCTATCGTCAGGGGCGGCTATCGCCACCGGCGTGTTGACGCAGTTTCTGGTAGGACGACACAACCAAGCGTCGAAAGAATCCAGAAAACCGAGTGCCGGTGAACTTATCACATAAGGAAAAAGATGAATATGCAAGTGCGTTCACAACGTGTCACAGCAGCTCGAGGAGATCAACCCCTGGACCTGCTAATCCGGGACGTACAACTCGTCAACGTCTACACGCGAGAGATCTATTCTGCCGACCTGGGCATCTCCGGGGAGTACGTTGTCTTTGCCGGACCCGGCGCCTGGACCGGGCCACCGCCCACGGAGGAGTTGGAGGCTCACGGGAAATTCGCCGTTCCCGGCTTGATCGACACGCACATCCATATTGAAAGCAGCATGATCAGCCCGCGTAACTTCGCCGCTGCGGTACTGCCGCACGGCACGACAACCGTCGTGATTGATCCACATGAGATTGGCAACGTAGTAGGCCTGCGGGGGATCGCTTATATGTTAAACGCGACAGCGGCCCTCCCCCTCCGGGTCTTCGTTCAGGCCCCTTCCTGTGTCCCGGCTGTGCCATCGCTAGAAACTGCCGGCGCCTCCTTCTCCCCCCAGGATATCGACGCCGTGCTCACCTGGGATCGCGTCATCGGACTGGCCGAGGTGATGGATTACGTCGGCGTAATCAACCAGAATGACCGCATGGCGGAGATTCTAGATATCGCCCACGCGCACGACGCCGTCATCAGCGGGCACTGTCCAGGACTGCGCGGACGGGCGCTCGCCGCGTACCTGGTGAGCGGCCCTCTTTCTGACCACGAGGCCACCGATAAAGATGAACTGCTGGAAAAACTGCGGATGGGAATGTACATCGAGAGCAAAGTCTCAAGTTTCAGCGAGAATATGACCGCGCTGGCGACAATCGTTCAGCAGTTGGGAACCGTCCCGCCAAATTTGGTGATGTGCACCGACGACATCTACCCCGAAGACCTGCTCGAACAGGGTCACATGGATCACGGTGTGCGCAGCGCCATTGCCGCGGGAATCGATCCCGTGGACGTCATACGAGCGGCGACGCTGCACGGCGCACAGCGGACGCGCCGCCACGAGTTGGGCGCCCTCGCCCCGGGCAAGCGCGCGGATCTGCTGCTGCTCGATGACCTGGAGCATTTTGCGGTCAACGAGGTCTTCGTCGACGGCGTGCTGGTCGCCGAAGGGGGGCAGATGCGCTATACCTTACCCCAAGACAGGTTCGAGACCGAGCAGGAAAACACCGTTCATCTTTCCAGGGCGCCGTCTCCCCAGGACTTTGTCCTCCATGCTCGCCCCGATCAACGCAGGGCCCGGCTCCGGGTGTTGTCGGTCGCGCCAGATTATGCGCGGGAGATCGAAATCCTCGCCTTTCCCGTTTCGCAGGGAGAGGTGGATATCTCCGCCAAGGAAGATGTCTGCCTCGTCGCGATCATTGAACGCCACGGACAGACGGGCAATCGCAGCCTCGTCCCGGTGAAAGGCGTGGGCCTACGGCGGGGCGCCGTCGCCACGACGGTCGCCCACGACTCTCACAACCTGCTCGTCATCGGGCGCAACGCCGATGACATGGCGTTGGCCGCCCGCACGTTGGTCGATTGCGGCGGCGGGATCTGCGTCACGGACAACGGTGAGGTCCAGGCGCTGCTTCCCCTACCCATCGCCGGACTGATGAGCCCCGATCCACTGGAGACGGTGGTCCCCCGCATGAAAGCGCTCAATAGTGCGCTGCGTTCGCAAGGCCTGACGGCCAAGCAACCACTCAGCCCCATCCTGGGACTTGCCCTGCCGGTCATCCCCAACTACGGCGTCACCGACCTGGGACTGGTGGATGTCAACACCCAACAAGTGCTCTCCATCTGGCCGAACTCAACGGATTAAAGGAAAAACGAAAATGACAAATCCAGAATCGGAAACCCATGGCTGATTACCACCGCTTGTTGCGTGTAGCACGCGGCGAAGAATCGGCGGATCTCGTCATAAAAAACGGACAGTTGCTCAACGTGCTGACCCGCGACGTCTATCCAGCCACCGTGGGTATCTGCGAGGACACTATCGCGTACGTCACCGTGCCGGACGACGAGCGCTGCGCCGGGCGCGAGGTCATCGACGCCACGGGGCTATGGCTCGCCCCCGGGCTCATCGACAGCCACATGCACATCGAGAGCTCCCACGTCACCCCACCCTACTTCGCCCAGGCCGTTGTCCCGCGCGGTGTGACCACCGTAGCGCAGGATCCACATGAGATGGCCAACGTGCTGGGCATCGAGGGCATTCACTACATGCAACGCGCATCCTACGGCCTGCCGCTGCGCGTGCTCACCTTTGCATCCACCTGCGTACCCGCCGTGCCGGGCCTGGAGACGTCGGGGGGGACGATCACCGCGGAGGACGTCGCCGTTCTGCTGGACAACTCAGACACCCTTGGCCTCGCCGAAGTCATGGACTATTGGGGCGTGGTCCGCCAGCAGCCGCGAATTACGGAGATCGTCAAGGTAGGAAGAGAGCGCGGGGCGCTCCTCACGGGGCACGTGCGCTTCGAGGACGCGCGCGACCTCAACGCCTACC
>CAZCPK010000194.1:0-7700 GCA_964500755.1 uncultured Anaerolineales bacterium | reverse complement strand
AGATCGACCCATTTCTGCGCCGCCGTCTCGAAGCGCGCCCAATCCCACGAGGTGTTGCGGTGCGTCGGGCGTTCCACGTGGCCCCATTGGATCTCGTAGGTGGCTCGGGGCGCCAGCACGTCCACGGGGAAGGCGGCCTTGAGCAGGACGTGGCGCTCACGCCAGTCGATGGTCGTGGTGACGTCCAGGCGCGGGCTGTTGTAGGCCAGCGAGAGGCGCTGCGTGTAGCGGCTGTGCAGAATCTGCCGTTGGATCTCCAGTGTGGCGCGCAGCGGGCCCGCCTCGACGACGCGGATGGCGTCGGCGGGCTCCGCCAGGAAGCGCTTGTCGTCGTAGAAGATGTCCACGTCCCAGGCGTCCCAGTTCAGCGGACGGTCCTCGAAGGCCTGGAACTGGTTGGCGACCGCGCCCGGCGCCAGCACCTCGCGCTGCGCCCGTTTGTCGTAGATACGGGTGACGTCGCCGGCGGCGTTGAGCTCCACGCGGACGTGGGCGTTCTCCAGGTGGTCCGGCGCCACACTCAACAAATTTTCCTCTTTCCCCTGCAGACCGCCCTCCGGGACAAAGAAGAGCGCCCGCACGCTGTACGGCGCCAGCGTCACGCCGCCGATGAGCGTGCCGCCCTCGACCCACTGGATGCGTACGTCGTCGGGGAAGCGCTGGCCCTCCGGCGGCGTCCCGCGCCAGAGCGCGAGGTCGTCGCGGTGGAAACCGGTGGGATTGACCAGCACCACGTCGCCGCCGGTCCGCGCCGCGACGGTCTCAAGCGCAGCGTCGCGGACTTCCTCACCCAGCGAGCGCACCCGCGCGTACTGCTCCGCAGCCTCCGCGTAGACGGCGCCGATGCTGCTGCCGGGGATGATGTCGTGGAACTGGTTGAGGCAGACGAGCTCCCACGCCTCCCGGAGCGTCGCGTGGGGATAGGCGTCATCGGGAGCGAGGTGGGCCGCCCACGCGGCGAGAAACTCGGCGTCGTGCAGCAGGAACTCGCTCTTGCGGTTGGCCCGCTTGGTCCGCGACTGCGTCGTGTAGGTGCCCCGGTGCGCTTCCAGGTAGAGCTCGCCATTCCACGTGGGCAGCGCGTCGCCGCTCTCCGCTTCGAGGCGTCGGAAGAAGTCGTGGACCCGACCCTGTTGCAGCCGGGGCAGCGCGGGGAACGCTTGCAGCTCGCGGGCGTTCTCGTTCATCTCGCGCGTCGGGCCCCCGCCGCCGTTGCCGTAGCCGTAGCTCATCAGCAGTGTGCGCTGCGTCGCCTTGTGCTTCAACTTGGCCCACGCGCCGAAGGTCGAGGCTGCGGTCAGGTTGGCGTTGTAGGTGGCGCAGTCGTTGAGCAGCGCGTCGGCGGCGTCGCTCTCCGGGCCGCCGCCGGGCGCCGTGCTGAAGTGGGTCAGCACGCGCGTGCCGTCGAGACCCTGCCACCAGAACGAGTCGTAGGGGAAGGCGTTGACCTGGTTCCAGCCGATCTTGATGGTGAAGAAGTAGTCCAGGCCCGCCAGTTTGATCAACTGGGGCAGGTTCCAGGCGTAGCCGAAGACGTCCGGGAGCCAGAGCACGGGCGTATCAGCGTCGGTGCCGAAGTGCTCGCGGAAGAAACGGCGGCCCAGCAGGAACTGTCGCGCCAGTGACTCCGGTCCGGTGACGTTGCAATCGGCCTCCACCCACATGCCTCCAATGAGCTCCCAGCGCCCCTCGGCGACGCGCTCCCGGACGGCGGCGAAGAGCGCCGGATCGTCCCGCCGGATGAAGTCGTAGAGCTGCGGTTGGCTCTGCGTGAAGTGGAAGTCGGGGAACTGCTCCAGCAGGCGCAGCGCGTTGTAGAAGGTGCGCCGGGCCTTGCGCCGTGTCTGCGCCAGCGTCCACAGCCAGGCGACGTCGAGGTGGGCGTGGCCCACGGCGATGACGTCTGCGTCGAGCGGCGGTCCCGCTTCCGCGACGCCAGCGCGCAGCGTCGCCAGCGCCTCCGGCACGCTGGCGTAGAAGTCCGCGCCGCAGGGCTCTCGCGTATCCAGCTGGATGAAGGCCGCGTCGAGCGCGTTGTAGAGGCGCGTCTTAGCCGGCTCCAGGTCGTCGAGCAGCGCCGCGGCCTGCAGCGCCGTCCGCGCTGCCGCGACAAACGCCCGCGTGGGCGCATCGATCTCCACCACCGCGCATTCACGCATCAGCAGGCGGCGGCCCTGTGCACCCTGCAGCAGCCCGGTCCAGCCGTGGAGCGTCAGCGTGTGCGGCTCGTTGTCGCGGACGGACGCCGGCAGCAGGATCTCCTGGTGGTGGCGGTCGACGCTGGCGAGCGGCGTTCCGTCGATATAGGCCAGCGCCTCGGGATGGCTGAAGTCGCCCGCCTCGCCCAGGGGCAGCGCCAGCGCGACGGGATGCTCCCGGTCGAAGGCCGTCGGTACCGTGAAGGTCGTGCGCAGCACGAAGTTCTGGTCGGGGCCGCCCCAGTAGCTAGACGGCGGGACGATCTCCCTGCTTTCAGCGTCGGCGGGCGGCGAAGCGGTCGTGGGATCGGGCAACGGGGAATAGCGCCAGGAAGGCAAGGGCTCGCGGCGCCGATGGACCAGCGGCGCGATCAGCGCCAGGCGCTGCTTGAGCTTCTCGGCGGTACGGCGAATCGTGTGTTTCATGGGCACGCTCCTGTGGGATAGCGGGTCAAATACTGCAGGGGCAAACGTTGCCGCTGCACTCTCTAGCTCCCTATTTTACTCCATCCGCGCACAATTCAACCTTCCTTCGCCTTTTTTGGGCACGGCGCTAACCTTTAACAACCGTACTCCAACCTAATTCCAATGCTTAACAACGCAATGCAGAACCTCCCTAAACCCAGGCCATAGGTTCGCGTCCTCGCTGCTTGTTATAATTTTAAGTAGCAAGGGCAGATTGTGGCTTGCTACTTAAAAACTCCCGGTGGAGATGATCAACGGGATGTAACGCTGTTTCTCAAATGCATGCAGGAGGACTCCATGTTAAGACGTTTAGCAGCATCGCTGATTGTATTCGTTGTCCTGGGCCTGACCGCCTGTGGTCAGGGGCAGCCGGAGAGGCCGAATATTCCTCCAGATATCCCCTCTGAAGCACGGGCCTTGGCGGAACGGGCTATGGTTGATCTGGCCGAACGCAAGGACGTGCCGGTCGATGAGATCGTGCTCCGGAGCGTCGAGGCGACGGAATTTCCGGACGCGAGTTTGGGCGTCCCCGAACCCGGGGAAGCGTACGCTCAGGTTATCACGCCGGGCTACGTGATCCTGTTGGAGCACGATGGAGAGACGTACGAATATCGCGCCGCCGAGAATCGCGTCGTAATGGTACCGGAAGAGTAGGAAGGGGGAGATGCGTGTGATGAAAGCTATGTTGATTAAGGAATTTGGTGGACCGGAGGTCTTTGAGGAAGAGGAAGTTGGGCAGCCGGAGCTGCGGCCCAACGATCTCTTGGTCAAAGTCCACGCGACGTCGGTCAATCCGGTGGATCTCAGCATTCGTCAGGCCGGGCGGTGGGCGGGCGTCACTCCGCCGGCGATTATCGGCTACGACGCCTCCGGCGTGGTGGAGGCCGTTGGTGAGGCCGTGGAATCCTTCGTCATCGGCGACGAGGTGTACTATACGCCCGAGGTGCTGCTGGGCGAACCCGGCACTTACGCCGAATATCACGCCGTTCATGAGTCCATTGTGGCGCACAAACCCGTCAACCTGTCGCATCAGGAGGCCGCCAGCATTCCGTTGGCCGGCGGGACCGCGTTCCAGGCGCTGATCCTGCGCGCCAAGCTACAGGTGGGCGAGAGCGTGTTAATTCACGGCTGCGGCGGGGTCGGTTCCCTGGCTGTGCAGATCGCCAAGGCCGCCGGCGCCTTCGTCGTCGTCTCCTGCAGCGCCTACATGGTCGAGAACGCCGCTGAGCTGGGCGCTGACCGGGTCATCAACTACAGGGAGGCAGACTTCGTGGACGCCGTCCTGGATGCCACCGACAACCTGGGCGTCGACGTGGTGCTCGACACCGTCGGTGGCGATCTGTTGGAGCGCAGCATTGAGGTGACCAAGCCTTTCGGGCGCCTGACGGGCATCGTCAGTACCGACGCGGGATTCAAGGCCGGCTTCCTCAAGAATCTGACCGTACACACGATCTTCCTGCAACGCGACCGGATGAAGCTGCAGGCGCTGTGTGATCTGATTGAACGGGAGCAACTGCATCCCGTGATCGATGAGGTGCTGCCTCTGACAGAGGTGGCGGACGCGCATCGCCGTCTGGCCGAGGGGGGTGTCAAAGGGAAGATCGTCTTGGACGTAAGTGGCTCGTAACGAAACACGAAACACCTAATCTCTACAGGAGGACATAATGGAAAACACGTATACGTATACCGCGCGTAGCGCGGAGAACCCTGATCGCGTTGTGACCTTTACATTACACGGCAACCGGATGTCGGTGGGGGTTGGTGCGCCCTTGGAGCAGGTGGAGCAGGTAATCCGGGCGTCCCGTGAAGTGCCCCCAGAAGAAGAGGGAGAGGCTGAAGCCGAACGTCCGACGCTCTGGCTCAAGCCGCTGGCCGTCTCGTTGGCGGAGCGCGGCACGCAGGCGTTGCACGTCAGCGACGTCGACGCCAAAGTCGAAGGAGACGAGCTCTGGGTGCGCGGCTGGATCCGCACGGCCGGGTTGCGCCTGTTCCCGTTGACGCTGACGGCGGGTCGCGTCGATAACCCCGACGCCGCCCAGGCCTTCGTGGCCCAGCTGGAGGAGCGGAAAGAAGCGTCCGGCGCGCAGCTGGGGATGTTTGGTTTCTTTGATTACTGGGCGACCTGGGCCGCGCTGGGTGTCTTTGCGCTGGGTTTCTTCCGCTTCTGGCGCCATCGTATGCAGGATGAAGAGGCTTGACTGGATTGATGGCTGAAGAACGTTCATCGGCACAACGGGGCGCCCGCGTCGTGGAGCGCGCCTGGTCCCGGGAGACGAGTGAGATCATAGAGGAACTCGGCGTCTCTCCCGAGGATGGGTTAAGCCAGGCGGAAGTCGAGGCGCGTCGGGAGCAGTACGGCCGCAATCAGCTGCGCGAAAACGAGACGAAAAGCGCGCTACAGATTTTCATCGAGCAGTTCAAGAGCCTGATCATGGCGCTGTTGGGGGTAGCCGCGCTGCTCTCGTTTCTCTTCGGCGATCTGGTGGAAGGATTCGCCGTCGTCGTCGTGATCTTGATCAACGCCGCTATCGGCTTCGTCACCGAGCTGCGGGCGGTCCGGTCCATGGAGGCGCTGCAGGAACTGAGTCGCGTCGACGCCACGGTGCGCCGGGATGGTACGGCGCAGGAGATCGCGGCGGAGGAGCTGGTGCCCGGCGACGTGGTGATCCTGCAGGGTGGCGACGTGGTGACGGCGGACGCGCGCCTTATCGAAGCGTCGAAGATGCAGGTGGATGAATCCGCACTGACCGGGGAATCCGTCCCGGTGGCGAAGCGAGTTTCCCCCGTTGCTGAGGAGGCCCCGCTCGCGGAGCGCGCCAGTATGGCTTACAAAGGGACCGCCGTGACCCGGGGGGCCGGCGAGGGCGTCATCGTGGCGACGGGCATGGCGACCGAATTGGGGCAAATCTCGTCCCTGGTGGCCGAGGCCGAGGAGGAGGAGACGCCGCTGCAACAGCGCCTCCAGCAACTGGGGCGCACGTTAATCTGGGTAACGTTGGTCGTCGCCGTAGTCGTGGCGATAAGCGGGATCGTCGTCGGCAAGGAACTGATCTTGATGATCGAGACGGCCATCGCCCTGGCCGTCGCCAGCATCCCGGAAGGATTGCCCATCGTGGCGACCGTCGCGTTGGCCCGGGGGATGTGGCGCATGGCCCGGCGCAACGCGCTGATCAATCAGCTCTCCGCCGTGGAGACGTTGGGGGCGACCAACGTCATCCTAACGGATAAGACGGGCACGTTGACCGAGAATCGTATGACGGTGACCCGTCTCGCGCTCCCGGGAGAGGAGATTCGGGTCACTGGACGCGGCCTGGAACGCGCAGGGGAGTTCAAGCGCGGCGACAGGACGCTTTCCCCGGAAGAAGACGACCGCCTGCGCCGGGCGCTGGAGGTGGGCATGCTTTGCAACAATGCCTCCTTGCCCTCTGAGCAGGTTGAGGAGGGGGACGCTATCGGCGATCCGCTGGAGGTGGCGCTGCTGGTGGCGGGCGTCAAGGCCGCGCTGACCCGCGACGCGCTGTTGGAACGTTGGCCGGAGGCGCGCGAGGTCGCCTTCGACGCCGAGAAGAAGATGATGGCGACCTACCATGAGCTGGAGGACGGACGGTACCGCGTCGCGGTCAAGGGCGCGCTGGAAGCCGTGATCGACGCTTCGGACGTACTTTTTGCCGAGGGTGGGGGGGAGGAACCTCTGGATGATGAGAGACGAGAAGCCTGGCAGGAGCGCAATCACTCTCTGGCGGCCCAGGGCCTGCGGATCATCGCTCTGGCAGAAAAGACGGTCGACTCTGTGGAGGTTGAGCCTTATGAGCAGTTGACCTTCCTGGGATTGGCTGCGCTGCTGGATCCGCCCCGCGAGGAGGTGCGCGCTTCCATCGAGGCCTGTCAGAACGCGGGGATCGACGTCGTCATGGTCACCGGCGATCAGCCGGCGACGGCGCGCAACGTCGCTCACGCCGTCGGGCTCGTCCACGACGAGGACGCAGAGGCTATCTACGGACAGGATCTCAAGGACGTCTCGGAGATGGACGCCGAGGAGAAGCGCGGGATCCGCCAGGCGCCGATCTTCGCCCGGGTCACCCCCAAACAGAAGCTGGACCTTATCGCGGCACATCAGGAGACCGGTGCCATTGTCGCCATGACCGGCGACGGCGTCAACGACGCGCCGGCGCTCAAGAAGGCCGACATCGGCGTCGCCATGGGGCAGCGCGGTACGCAGGTCGCGCGCGAGGCCGCCGACATGATCCTGAAGGACGACGCCTTCTCGACCATCGTCGCGGCGGTGGAGCAGGGGCGGGTTATCTTTAACAACATTCGGCGCTTTGTCGTCTACCTGCTCTCTTGCAACTCGGCGGAGATTTTGGTTGTGGGCCTGGCCTCTGTCGTGAACGCGCCGCTGCCCATCCGTCCGCTGCAGATTCTCTTCCTCAACCTGGTCACCGACGTCTTCCCGGCGCTGGCGTTGGGGGTCGGCGAGGGGGATCCGCACATCATGGAGCAGCCGCCCCGGGATCCCAAAGAGCCGATCTTGACGCGAGCTCACTGGGGAACTATTGGTAGCTACGGCTTTATCATCACGATCGCGGTTTTGAGCGTGTTGGGCGTGGCGTTGCGCGTTCTGGAACTAGAGCAGGAGCGGGCCGTCACCCTCTCGTTCCTGACGCTCGCCTTCGCGCAGCTCTGGCACGTCTTCAACATGCGAGATAACGACTCTCACATCTGGCACAATGACGTGGTGCAAAATCTTTACGTCTGGGGCGCCCTGGCGCTTTGTGTGGGGTTGTTGCTGGCGGCTGTCTACATCCCTTTCCTGGCCCAGTTACTTTCGGTGACGACGCCCGATCTGACCGGCTGGGGATTGATTATTGGCGCCAGCCTGGTGCCGCTGCTGGTCGGGCAGATTTATAAGGCTGTGACGGCGTGAGAAGCTTTTCATCTCATAGGTACCTAAGTAAGTCCGTAAAAGATTCTTTACTCCAGACGGCATGGTTCATTTTGGCTTCCCAGAGGGCAGAAACTCTTTTACACTTATGAACA
>CAZCPK010000193.1:0-7726 GCA_964500755.1 uncultured Anaerolineales bacterium | reverse complement strand
CGAGGGAAATTGAGTAATGAACCTGATGTTTATCAAGCAGATTCTGCGCGATATGGAGCCGCCGCCACCGCCGGCAAGTTCGGGGGTCGCCTCTGCGAATTACAGTTATGGCCTCTGCGGCGACGTCAGTGTGACCGGGCCCGGCGCCAATGGATGGTTTATTTTACCGACCGGATCTTATAATGTTTCCGGCTGGGTTTTCCGCGATCCGCGCAATCCGCCCCACAATGGACTGGACTATAAATGTCATTTGGGTGATGCTATCTATGCGGCAGATAATGGCGTTGTCGTCTACGCCGGTTGGGCCAGCGGTTATGGCAACTTGGTCAAGATAGATCATGGGAATGGCTACATGACGTATTATGCCCATCTGGATTCAGTCTGGGTCAGCTGTGGGCAGGCCGTCTCTCAAGGCTCGATCGTGGGTCCCTGCGGTACCACCGGATGGTCGACGGGACCGCACCTGCACTACGAAATTCGTCTGGGCGGGGTCCCGCAGAATCCGAAGCTCTACGAACCCTGATGCCTGAATCCGTTCATAGAGAGCCGGTAGTCCGCGCTGCCTGGCGCGGCAAGGGAGTCACTCGACTCCTCGCGATTGTGGCGGCCGGCGTGTGGCGGTGGAACGGCGATCGTGTGGCCCAGCGCCCTACGCTGGGCCGGATCGCAGCTCACTTTGCGCTGCTTCTTGTCCTACTCCTTATCTGGGGGGTAGGGCGATTTGACCTATCCCCGGTAGAGGTCGCCTCGGAAATCACGGGTTCGGGCGAGGTACGTTCTTTTGCCCTGGCGCTTGGAGGGGCTACCGCTACCGTCTCCGGTGGCGCACAGCCCTATCATCGGGCCAGCGACGAAGCCCAGATCGTGCGCCAGCCGAAGCCTCATACGGCTATCCCCGCTCGTCCGCGCCTGGAAATCACGTCGTACGTTGTTCAAGCGGGCGACAATATCGAAACCATCGCCGCCAAGTTTGGTCTCGAACCAACGACGGTGATGTGGTCCAATCCGGCGATAGAGAAGGCTCCTGATCTCCTCAACATTGGGCAGGAGCTGACGATTCTACCTATCGACGGCGTCTATCACACGGTGGAGGAGGGCGACACCCTGGCCGATCTGGCTGAGTCTTATAAGGTCGAGGTGCAAGAGATCCTGGAATGTCCCTTCAACGACGTATCTTCCAGGGACGACTTGACCGCAGGCATGAAACTCATTGTGCCGGGCGGAACAAAACCCTACGAACGCCGCACGGTCACAACCTACTCAGGGCCGGTACCTCAGGACGCCGTGGGCGGCGGTTCTTTCCGCTGGCCGGCTTCCGGGTACATCAGTCAAGGGTATTGGTATGGACATCGCGCCATCGACGTCGCCAACGCCACCGGGACCGCCGTGCTGGCTGCCGATGCCGGGTACGTGACTTTCGCCGGCTGGACGGATATTGGTTACGGTTATCTGATCGTGATAGATCATGGAAATGGTTATCAAACGTATTACGCTCACTTGAGTGATTTCTACGTGGCAGAGGGGCAACCCGTAGCTACGGGGGACGTGATCGCTGCGATGGGCAACACGGGCAATTCGACCGGTCCGCATCTCCACTTCGAGATTCGATATAATGAATATCCGGCGAATCCGTTGATTTATCTGCCTTGATACGGGAAGCATGAAACCGCGGCGGGAGGTCTACTCCCGCCTTTTTTATATCTATCTGGTCTCCGTCTGGAGGGGTGCTATGAGAATCACTGTGGAAGAAGCTCGCCGGCTCTATAAAGCCGCCGACAGCGTGCACGATTTCGATCATATTTTGCGCGTGTTGCGGCTGGCGGAGCGGATCGCCCGGGCCGAAGAGGCGGATTTGAGTATCGTGCGGACAGCCGTATTGCTGCATGATTGGGGGCGTGTGGGCGCTCAGGCGTTGGAACGGAATCACGCGCACGTTGCCGCTGAGCGCGCGGCCCGGTTGCTCTCCGACGCGCCCCCCGGATGGTTGGCTGAGGTCACGCACGCCATTGCCGCGCACCGCTTCCGCACGTCGCCGGAGCCGGAGACGTTGGCGGCCCAGGTGCTCTTCGACGCCGATAAGTTGGATGCCATCGGCGCCATCGGAGTCGCGCGGGCCTTTGCCTACGGGGGCGCGCACAATCAACGGATCTGGGCTTCGCTGGAGGATATTGATCTGGAACGTTGGGAAACGGAGGGTGACGATCCCGACGTGCATACACCCGTTCATGAGTTCGTGGTGAAGTTATCGCGCATTAAAGAGCGGATGTATACGTCGACGGGACGCCGCATCGCCGAGGAGCGTCATGCGTACATGATCTCTTTCTACCGGCGCCTCGACGCCGAGGTGCGCGGCGAGAAGTGAGGCGCGTGATATGCGGAGAGGGCCATCAACTCTGACGGCCCTCTCGTAGGTATGCGGTTTTATTGCTCACGTGGCCGCAGGTGCGGGTAGAGCAGCACCTCGCGGATGGAGTGGGTGTCTGTGAAGAGCATCGCCAGCCGGTCGATGCCCAGTCCAAAGCCGCCGTTGGGAGGCATGCCGTACTTCATGGCCCGCAGGTAGTCCTCGTCCATAGGCTGGGCTTCTTCGTCTCCAGCTTCGTACGCGCGTCCCTGCTGGAGAAAACGCTTTTCCTGCTCGAACGGGTCGTTCAGCTCGGTGAAGGCGTTGCCCATCTCCATGCCCCCGATGAAAACCTCGAAGCGTTCAACGTGTGTGGGATCGTCGGGTTTTTGTTTTGCCAAAGGGGAGATGTCGATGGGGTAGTCGTGGACAAAAGTCGGCTGGATCAGCGTCGGCTCGACCTCAGAGAGCAGATCATCCACCAGGTGGCCCCACGTTGTGTCTCCGGCGGCGTCGTAGCCGCGCTTACGCATCTCCAGCCGGAGGGCCTTGGCCTCGGGATACTTGACGTAGTCGATGCCGGTGCCCTCCTGGATGACCTCACGCAGCGTCACTCGCCGCCACGGCGGGGTTAAGTCGATCTCGTCTCCCTGGTAGGTCAACGTCGTGCTACCCAGTACCTCCTCCGCCGCGCTGGCGAGCATCAGCTCCACCATCTCCATAACCCCATAAAGATCGGTGTACGCGCAGTAGAACTCCAGCTGGGTGAACTCAGGATTATGCTTATAGGAGATGCCCTCGTTGCGGAAGTCTCGTCCGATCTCGTAGACGCGCTCGTACATCCCTACCAACAATCGCTTGAGATAGAGCTCGAAGGAGATACGCAGGTAGAGCTCCTGTTTGAGCTGGTTGTGATAGGTGGTGAAGGGGCGCGCGGCGGCGCCGCCGTAAATTGACTGTAAAATCGGTGTCTCCACCTCCAGGAAGCCGTGGTCGTCCAGCCAGGCGCGCAGCGCGCTGACGGCCCGGGAGCGGATACGAAAGATATCGCGTACCTGTGGGTTGGTGGCGAGGTCGGCGTAGCGTTGGCGATAGCGTTCTTCCACGTCGGAGAAAGCACTATAGCGCGTGACGTTTCCCTCCTCGTCCTCGTACTCCTTGGGGAGGGGGAGGGGGGTGATGGCTTTGGCGAGCATCCTCAATGCGGTCGGCTGGACGCTGAGCTCACCCGTGCGGGTCCGCATAAGCGGCCCGGTCGCCTCCACGAAGTCGCCCAGATCGAAGGCTTTCTTGAACAACTCGTAGATTTCGGCGTCGAGGTTGTTGTGGCGTAGGAAGAGCTGGATCTTTCCGCTGCCGTCCTGGATGTGGGCGAAGGAGATCTTTCCCATCACGCGGATGCTGACCAGGCGACCCGCTACTGTGACGGTCGGCGGTGTCTCTTTGGCCTCTTCTGCGGCTTCGTAGGCTGCTCGCACTTCCTGAATGGTGTGCGTGCGCTTCGTCCGTCGTGGGTAGGGGGCCATGCCGGCTTCTTGGAGAAGGCCAAGTTTTTCCACACGTTGTTGTTCAAGGTCACTGAATTCCATACGTTCCCTCCTTCTCGCGGGGTTTCTGTGAAACACAAGTTGAGGTAGTAAGAACGTCTCTATAGGACGCCGGTGGGCTCAAGAGCACCCCCTCTCTTCAAGTGTGGTCGTTACTCAACGGCTACGATCTCAAAGACGATGTCTCCATCTGGGGCCTTCACCACAGCTGCTTCTCCAACTTGCTTACCCATAAGCGCCTGGCCCAGAGGTGATTCGTTGGAGATCTTTCCCCGCCTCGGATTCGCTTCTGCCGAGCCGACCAGGTGGTAGACTTCTCTGTCGTCGGTGCCCTCTTCGGCAATGGTGACGCGACTACCTACCGAGACGACGCCTTCTTTAGAGCCGCCTTCGATAAGAATGGCGTTGCTCAGCTGCCGTTCGATTGTCTTGATGCGTCCCTCGACGAAGGATTGCTCGCGACGGGCGTCCTCCAGCTCGGCATTCTCAATCAGTTCCCCTTCTTCCAAAGCCGCGTGGAGTCGCTCTGCGATCTGCTTGCGGCGCTCTGTCCTCAGATACGCCAGCTGTTTTTCCAGCTCGGCGTATCCTTCCTCGGTGATGTATACGGGGCGGTCGTTCATAAACTAGCCTTATCCTCCTTGATTCTGATGAAAAACCTTTCACCAGAGAAATGAGGTACTAGGTAGTGTGGTTGGGCTTACCCCAACCACAGTCTTTGTACCCCATGATTTCTTTTGCTACGGCTTTTCGCCGCAGTTCTCCTTGAATAAAATGCAAAAAAACCCGGAAGTACCGGCTGGGTACTTACAGGCGTGAAGATAATACCATAGAATCTTCACTTTGTAAAGTCGCTGCTGATAAAAATGGGGCCGTGTCCTTTGGGGATGTTTCATGATTCCACCTATCTTTAGCCCGTAGGAACCTTTTTGGGTCGGCCGAGTGAAGCGAAGGCCGGAACTCCACCCCTCAGTTGAGGGTGGTTGAATTTACCTGGTCTACGAAGACGAGCGTGTTATACTTGGGGAGACCGTAATGATTTTACAGGAGGCGTTCATGGACTTGTTGAAGCAGCGTATACGTGAGCAGGGCGAATATCTGGGCAATGGGATCTTGAAGATCGACAGCGTCGTCAATCAGCAGATCGACACGGAGATGATGCTAGCGGCGGGAGTGAAGTTCGCGCGACGTTTTGCCTCGCAGAAGCCCACACGTGTTCTCACCGCGGAGGTCTCGGGTATTGTACCGGCGTTTACAACGGCGCACCAGCTTGACGTTCCCATCGTCTTTGCTCGCAAACACAAGCCCATCACAATGAGGGATCCAACCTACGTCCAATATGCTCCTTCTCACACCAAAGGAGGGCGGACGGCGTTGATGATCTCCTCGGAGTTCCTGCAATCGGAGGATCGGGTGCTTATCATCGACGACTTCCTGGCGACGGGTAAGACCATCGCAGCGCTGACCCGACTGGTCGCCGACGCCGGTGCGACGCTGATCGGTATCGGCACGTTGATCGAGAAGTCCTTCGAGGGTGGGCGAACGTTGCTCGCCGGACTCGACGTGCCCATCGAGTCGCTCGCCATCATCGACGAACTGCACGAAGACGGCACGATCGTCTTCGCAGAATAACGAATCACCCATGCAGTTTCCATCAAGGAGTCAATCACATGTCTGAACGTGAGACGATTGTCGTTCTGGATTACGGATCACAGTACACACGACTTATCGCGCGACGCGTGCGCGAGCAGCATGTCTACACGGAGATCCTTTCCTGGGACGCGCCTGCCGAGCGCGTGCTGGCGTTGGCGCCGAAGGGTGTCATCCTCTCGGGCGGCCCCAATAGTGTCTATGGCGAGGATGCGCCCACGCTCCCCGATTACGTTCTGAGCCTGGAGGTTCCCGTGTTGGGGATCTGCTACGGCATGCAGCTGTTGACACAGGCCCTGGGCGGCAAGGTGGTGCCGGGCGAGGCCCGGGAGTACGGCCCCGCGACCATCGAAGTGCTGGTACCGGACGCACCGCTTTTCGCGGGTTTGCCTGCCATGCTCGACGTCTGGATGAGTCACGGCGACCGCGTCGCGGCGCTGCCTTCGGGATGCAAGGTTCTCGCTCGCAGTGAGGGTGGGGTTCTGGCGGCTATGGCCGACGTGGAGCGCGACATCTACGCCGTGCAGTTCCATCCCGAGGTCGTGCACACGCCGCGTGGCAAGGAGATGTTGACGCATTTCCTCTTTGATCTTTGCGGCTGCAGTGACGACTGGACGCCGGCTTCGTTTATCGAGACGGCGATATCGCGTATCCGTGAGCAGGTGGGGAAGGCCGGCGTTGTGCTGGGGCTGAGCGGCGGTGTCGATAGCGCCGTCACGGCGGCGTTGGTGCACCGCGCCGTCGGAGAGCAGCTGACGTGCATCTTCGTTGACACGGGACTGCTGCGCAAGGACGAGGCCGCGCAGGTCGAGGCGACCTTCCATGAGGCGCTGGGCATGCGGCTGGTCGTCGTCGACGCCGCGGAACGCTTCTTCACGGCGCTGGCGGGCGTCGTCGATCCCGAGCAGAAGCGCCGTATCATCGGCGAGCTCTTCATCCGCGTCTTTGAGGAGGAATCACACCAGGTGGACGCGCGCTTCCTGGCGCAGGGCACCATCTATCCTGACGTCATCGAGAGCGCGGGGAGCGCCCACGCGGATCGGATCAAGAGTCATCACAACGTCGGCGGCTTGCCGGAGGAGATGGACCTGGCGCTGGTGGAACCGTTACGCGAGCTCTTCAAGGACGAGGTGCGCAAGGTCGGGCTGGCGTTGGGATTGCCCGAGTCTCTCGTCTGGCGTCATCCCTTTCCCGGGCCGGGCCTCGCCGTCCGCATCTTGGGCGAGGTGACACCCGCGCGCGTCGCCGTGCTGCAGGAGGCCGACGCCATCTTCATCCGGGGGTTGCGAGACGCCGCCCTCTACCGCGCGACCTCGCAGGCCTTCGCCGTGCTGCTGCCCGTCCGCAGCGTCGGCGTGATGGGCGACGAGCGCACCTACGCTAACGTCGTCGCGCTGCGCGCCGTCACCACGGAGGACTTTATGACCGCCGACTGGACGCGGCTGCCCGGCGACCTGCTGGCGCGGGTCTCCAACCGCATCGTCAACGAGGTGCGCGGCGTCAACCGCGTGGTGTACGACGTCAGCAGCAAGCCGCCGGCGACCATCGAGTGGGAGTAGGTGTCTCGCTGCAGCCAGCTGCTGCGAAAACATCGACGGAGGCAAAAGCAGGCAACGTAGAGAACGGGTTAAGCGCTCCGTTCTCTACGTTGATGTGTCTCTGAAGTGTAAACGATCGTGGGGCTTCAGCGATTGACGAACTCGTAGGGTACGCCGAAGAGCTCCTCACCGTCGATGAGCGTTTCGATCTGCTCGCGATCCGCCTGCGTGGCGTGATAGATACGGATTCCTGCTTTCCCATCGCACTGCCCGGGCCAGACCACCACTTCGACGTGGCCGGGATGGACGGCTTCGATCTTGTCGACCGTCTCCCGGTTTGCCTCCAGGCGCTCCCTCACCTCGGTTTCTGTAGGTAGTTGCTCGCAGGGTATCTCTTGAATTGACGTTTGGTCCGAGAAAATCTCTGTCAGCGCCAGGCGGACCAGGGGTAGATTCCCCAGGAAGAAGAGTCCCCCAATCCCGACCAGAACAAGTAGGCCAAGGATAATCCACCAGCGTATAGATTGTCTTTTTTTATTCATGAGCTAGCGTCTCCTTTAATCTGTTTCTAAGTAGGTCAGAAAAAAAATACGTTAACATTTGCTCGGAGCCCTCGTCTCGGGGGCGGTCTCTTTAGAACCGAGACG
>CAZCPK010000192.1:0-7727 GCA_964500755.1 uncultured Anaerolineales bacterium | reverse complement strand
CGATTGCGGCGATAAAACGCACGCACCGTCCGCCAATCGGCCGGGGACAACTCCTCGTAATCGGTCTCCTCCTGACGGCGCAGATAGAGGTGATCGTAGAGAATGGTCCGCAGCTGTCGCTCTCCGACGTACAGCGACGGCGCGACCGTGAAATAGAGATCCTCGTTGCCGGTGGCGACCAGCGGCATATCGAAGGCGGCGAATTTATCGAAGCCGATGAAAAAGTCCACCGGCGGGACGTCCACGCCGTAGTACAACTTCACCAGCGTGCGCTTGTCGGGAATCTCGCCGTGCTGTTGATAATGCTTCACCGATAATTCGGCCACGGTTTCCACCGCATCGTGGGCAAAGATCCCAAAGCAGAGGTGGTAGCGGCTGTGACGCTCCGTCCGCTCCTCAATCTCGTCGAAGAGATCGGCCAGATAAGCATAGGGCGTGGGGTCAAGGTAACGGCGATAGTCGCCGTAACAGCGGACCCGCACGTCGTGGTCGCGGTAAAACTGTAGAAAATCGGGGTGTTGGGCCAGCAACGCCATGCCCTCCACCGCGAAATCCGTATACGTATCGCTGCGGTCCAGCAGCAGGTCCGGGCCAAAGATGGGTGTCAGCAAAAAGGCAATACCGTGGTCAAAGAAAAGCCGGTAGATTCTCAGATGCTGTTCCACCATGGCCTCGAGATAAGCTGCGGCAAAATCCTCCTCGGGCGCGGGTGGACGCTCGAGCATCAGCCAACGCCGCGTCCCGTTGATGGGAAAGACGCAGACCTTGGGGCCCTCACGGTGCACGATTTCTGCGACCTTCTCCGTAGGATAATCTCGAAACTCTTCCCATGTAAGCTCTGTCATTATGCCCCCCTCAAGTAGTTGAATCGGTCGATAGAACTGACGTTGGTAAGCCCGCACGATCGACCTGACGCCACAGTCGTTTAAGCAAGACGACGTAGAAGCAAAGTAAAGCAACCAGAATAAGCGGAAGATAGATGGCAGGATCGGTCATCACGTAAGGCCCCGGAGCGATCACCTGTATCCCCAATAGAGAGAATCCCAGGCTAAAGACCCGCCAGGGATCGAGCAACGCATAGGGGAGATACCCCGCAGCGACCAAAATCTTCCAACGTCTTGCCTGCAGAGTCCCCAGCAGATAGGGAAAGATGGCCACTCCCAACGAGAGCTCCCAGACCATATCCAACCAGATGAAAGCGCCTCCATACAGCGCAAATGCCCAGTCTAACCCGCGCACCGGCGCCTGATACCCCGATTTCCCCGAAGGTTTCAATAACGCTCTCGCCCCGACAACGCCCAACGGCAGGAGGAGAAGCACCTTCACGCCATCAGCCAGACGCCGGACGGCTACAGAATCGCCGAAAAAGTAGACAATCAGCTGTTTCACCGAATGATTATAGCCTAAAAAGGGATGGTGTGTTGCCGTACGCCAGGGGAAATCGGGACTCAAGCGGCGCAAGAAATTAAAGTATTCCACATGTTGCGCGATTCCATATTCCGGCCCCACGATCAGAATCGTAATCCCCACCACCCCCGCGTATCCTAGGGCTGTGAAGGCCATCAACTTCCCGAAAAAGCGGTAGCGCCCTAACAGCAACGGCACCGCAGCAGCAAAGGCCCAATGTGGTTTAATCTGCAAGATGACCGTGAGCCACAAAACCGCTGTCCAGAGGTTTTCCTTGAGAACAGCTTCGATGAGCAACGTGCTGAATAGGGCAACGATAAGATAGATATTCAAATAACCCAGATCGGTCCAGAAGGAGGAAAACACCAACCAGACCGGCAAGGTGTAAGCTAACGCTTGACCGGCAGAATGTAGCTCCAAATCCTTGAAGATCCGCCGCCAGCTTAGGTACATATAGCCATAGGCAACGAAATGAATGAGCGTCTGCAACACAGCCGTCACCGCGGGTGAAACCCAAGTAAAGGGAACAAATCCAAGCGCAAAGGACGGAGCGTAGGGATAGTGCTCTTCCAGACGTTCTAGTGATCCCTGCAGATAGAGATCCTGTTGATTTCGCAGATGGTTGGCGGCATCGAGATAAATTTGCAGGTCGGCGGGGACCATCGCTCCCTCACTTCCAACCCATTCTGGAACCCCGCCAAGGAGTTGCTGACTGGGAAAGAGTAACATGGCTAGAAAGACACCCTGCACGACGATACGAAAAACCGTATAAACCACCGCGGCGATCAGAGCAATTCTGAACCACCGTGAGGATCGCCAGGCAACGCGAATTTTCTTCATAATTTCATTCAAATTAGTAGCAAATAGCTATAATCGATCACGCTGATGATCACCGTCATCACCGCCGTCGCCAGCAGGGCGCTGACCACCGCGCCCCCCCACGTCTCCTCCTTAACGCGCCGCAGCATTAACAGCACCGCAGCCGCCGCGACCGCCAGGGCGCCGCTGTGCAGCACGACGCCGATCAGCGGCGCGTTCGGCGCCGCCAGGCCCTGCGCCAGGGCGAAGCCGCCGCCCGCCAGCACGCCCAGGACCAGGTCGACGCGGCGATTGCTCCAGCCCGCCTCGCGGCTCAGATAGAGCGTGAAGAGCAACAGCATCAACCCAAAGCCCCCGACGTTCACCAGCGTGACGCTCCACGCCTCCAGGTAAGGCCGCCCGATCTTAAGCGCCTCGGTGTAGCGGATGATCAGCGCGCCCAACGCCGCGCCCGCGCCCATAACCAGACCGGCCCGACCCCGTTCGTCCCGGGACCAGTACCAGACGGCGAGGGCGAAGCCCAGTACCACGGGCACGTTCTGGACGTATTCCCAGAAGAGCACGGTCAGAAAACGTAATAGGTCCGACATCTCACTCGTTCCTCAACACGCGCACGATCGCCAGCCGCGCGGCCCGTCGACCGGGCAATAAACTACCCAGCACACTGACCCCCACCATGACGGGCAAGAGCCCGACCGCGTAGAGCGGGTGTAACGTCATCCGCACCTCCCCGAAACCGTAGGTATCCGCCAACGTCTGCAGCAACAGCCGCGTGAAGCCCAAGCCGATGGGCAGCCCCAGCAGCGTGGCGAGCACGCCCAGGAAGCCGGCCGCCGTGTTGAACATGATCATGACCTGTCGCGGCGTCATCCCTACCGTCTTCAGAATGCCCACCGTGGCAAGCTTCTCCTGCATGGAGAGCAGCGAGGTGTTGAAGACGTTGATCAGCGCGATGCCGATCAGGATCACCGACAACGCGAAGATCGCCAGCTGCAGGTAGACGACCACGTCAGGAATGGCCTGCTGGGCCAGCACAAAGTTCAGGTCCGCGTCGGGACTCGGCTCCAGGTAGCGCTTGACGCGCGCCGGATCTCCCTGCGCGGCCAACTTCAATAGGTAGGTCCGCGGCTCGACGCCCGGAATTCTCCGCTCCACGGTGGGATAACTGACCATCAACATCTCCCCGGTATTCACCGGCTCCGGATACTGGCCTACGATTTGCCAGGTAAAGGCGCGGTGGGTATCTCCCTCCAGAAAGACCGTCAGCTGGTCCCCCACCGCCAGGCCGAGCCAATCCAACAGGCCGCGACCGGCGATGGCTTCGTAGGTATGGGGGCGAAAGAAGCGTCCCTCGGAGATACGAAAGGGAAACGCCTCCAGGTCACCCTCCACCGCGCGCATCTGGAACGTCTCGCCGGACGGCGTCTCCGCCTCGACCAGAGCCTCGCTGTAAAAGGCCGTCACGTCCGGCGCCTTGCGCAACAAGTACCGGGTCTTGCGGTCGCTGTACGCCTCCCGCGTCACCCGGGCATCGTAAACGATCCCCAGCAACGACGGATCGGCCCGATAAGCCTCCAACGTCGCGTTAATCGTCAAACCAAATACTATCCCAATCACGCCCAACGTCAAGTTTAACCCGGTTAGAAAAGAACGCAAGGGCCGCGCGAAGACGTCGTTCATGCCCAGGCGCACCACAATCGGGACGTTCCAATACTTGACCCATTGTACAACAAATCCGGAATTCGCGCGAGGGGTCTCGGCACCCGTCGTCATGGCCCGGATGATGTTGGTGCGGGCGCCCCGCGAGGCCGCCGTCCACGTGGCGGCGACGACCACCGCCAGCACGCCGCCGACCACGCCCAACACCAGCGGGACGTTCAGCGGCGGCTCGTAGGTGGTGCTCAACGAGGCCGCCACGCTTCTGAGGGGCAGCGGCGCCAGGAGCAGGCCACCGACCAGACCGAGGGCGCTGCCAACGAGGCCCAGGATCAGGTACTGGCCCATGTAGAGCCAGAGCACCTGCTGCCGCGTAAAGCCCAGCGTCTTGAGAATCCCGATCTGGCGGAATTGGGTCAGCACCAGGGAGCCGATACTCGTCGCGATGACCAGAATCGTCGCCACCAGGGCGAAGAAACCGAAGGCGCCCAGGAAGATAAAGTTGATCTTGGCCCCGAAAACGGCCGAGCGCTTGACCTCGCGCCAGTCGGTGTGCGCGACGACGGCGTCCTCGTCGTGGACCAACGCCGTCACCCGCTCGACGGTGGCGTCGACGGCCTCCGGATCCTGCAGCCGCAGCCCCAGTGACCAATCCCACGTCGACTCGTCCGGGAAGAGACGCCGCATGGTCTCCTCGCCGACGTAGACGTAGGGTGGCTGGGTATTGCGGTAAGTATCCCACATAGGATTGTAGGCCAGGCCCACCACGGGCAACGCCCGCTCCCCACCGGCCTCCGTGGTGAGGGTGATGGTTTCGGCGACCGCCAGGTCGTAGAGGTCGTCGAGGTCCTTGGACGCCACCGCCTCGAGCTCCCGAGGCGCGAAGTAGCGGCCCTCCTTGACGAGCAGTCCGTTGACCGGCGGCATCTCCGCCGGCAGCATCCGCACGCTGACCCAGACCCGCGTATCGCGCAGGCGCACCTGGGTCTCACGGCTGTAGCGCAGACCGCTGCTCGCCGCGACGCCGGGCAGCGTTGCGATGCGCTCCACGTCCCGCGGGCTGACCCGCGCCCGGTCGAAGTAGAGCCAGACGTGGGCCGCGTTGAGCTCGGCGAAGGCCTGATCGTAAGGCGCGCTGAGGTTCATCAGCGTCGCCAGCGCCAGCGTCAGCAGCGTGGCCGACGCCGCCAGCGTCACCAGGATCAACCCGGAGAGGGCGGGCCGGCTCAGCAGATCTGCCTTCACCTTCTGCCAGATGGCGCTCATCCGTCGTCCTCCATCAGGCGGGCGCCTCCTCGGTCTCCAGCGCCGCGGCCCGCTCCGCGATCTCGCGGGCGTCGCCGCCGGGCAACGTCGCGATCAACTCACCGTCCCGCAGGAAGAGGATCTTGCGGGCCCGGGCCGCCGCCACGGCGTCGTGCGTCACCATCAGAATCGTCTGCCCCTGGGCGTGGAACTCCGTGAGGATGCGCAGCACGTCGCGCCCGCTGCGACTATCCAGGTTGCCCGTCGGCTCGTCGGCCAGCAGGAGCGTGGGCTCGTTGATCAGCGCCCGCGCGATGGCGACACGCTGCTGCTGCCCACCCGAGAGCTCCCAAGGATGCTTCTCCGCCTGGTCGGCGATGCCCAGGCGCTGCAACAGGGACGTCGAGCGTTCCCGGAGCGCCCCCTTCGCCCGGCGGTCGGCCAGCAGCGCGGGCAGCTCCACGTTGCCCCGCACCGTCAGGTTGTCGATCAGGTTGAAGAATTGGAAGATAAAGCCGACGTTGACGCGCCGGAACTTCGCCAGCGCCGTCTCGTTCATCGTCTCGAGCGCGCGCCCCGCTACCCGGATCGTGCCCGCCGTGGGTCGATCCAACCCGCCGACCAGATGCAACAGCGTCGACTTGCCGCTACCTGACGGCCCCATCACGGCGACGAACTCGCCGCTTTCGACCGCCAGGTCGACGCCGGCCAACGCCGTGAAGACGACGTCGCCGGTGCGGTAGATCTTGCGCAGCGCGTGCAGCTCGACGAGCACACTCATGCCAGCACGTACCCCACGCGGGTGAACCCGCGGTCGAAGCCGACCAGGCGGAGAAAACGCTCCAGCAACGTGCCGGCCTGCGTCTGGAGTACGATAGTCCCCACACCCGCAGCCCAGGCGTCCTCGCGAGCCAGGTAGCCCAGGCTCGAGGCGATGCGCGTCCCCCGGCGCCGGGGCACGACGCCCGCGCTGCCCAGAATACCCACAGTGCCGTGGCAGAGCAGCGAGATTGTTCCCACCGGCGCTCCTTCCTGGAACGCCAGGTAGTGATACATGTCCGGTAAGCCGACGGACGGACGCAACAGCTGCGCCATCGCCGGCGCGTAGTCCAGGGGCATGTCGAAGGCTTGCATAAAGACCTCGGCGAAGGTTCCTGCCTCGTCTGGCGTGATCCGGTGAACGTCTAGATAGGCAGGCGGCGGCGAGAGACGCAGCGTCGCCAGGTCATCGACCACCATCCAGGCCTCGTCGTCCGGCTGGCGGGTGAAGCCGCGCACCTCCAGCCGCGCCGGCAGGTCGGCGGGCGCGCAGACCGGGGAGAGGTAGAAGGTCGGCGGCACGTCCACCGCGCGGAAATAGGCCGTCACCGCGTCGAGCAGCGCCTCGACCTCTTGCGGCGTCGTGCGCACCAGCGCCGCGTGGTTGACGTCGGGGGTGGGGAAGAGCGCGCTGCGGGTGAGGATGACGTCATCGCGCAGCGTCACCTCCAACCCCGGCGTCACCTTCGCCGAGGCCAACGTCGCCGCGTAGTTTGCCCGTTCCAGCGCCTGGATCCGCTCCAAGGAAAGTGTCATCTCTCTACGACCTCCGTCTCTATCGCCATAGGCCTTATCACCCCTCTCCCACCCGGCTCCACCGAGAGGACGGCGCCGACCAGCAGCACGTCGGCCAGCAGCCAGAGGCTCTCCGCCCAGAGCGCGTGCGCGGTCAGGCCGACCACCCGGGCGCCGAAGTTGAGCCAGTTCGCCGCGCCGTAAGCCAGCGTCCCCGCCGCCAGCCACGTCAGCGCCCGTTTCATCGTCCCCGGCCCCTGGACCCGCGACCAGCGGGGCCGCGAAAGCAGCAGCGCCGCGACCAGCGAGACGTCCAGCAGGGGATAGAGGGCGCCGCCCAGGAAGGTGAGTGGCCCGCCCGCCGCCGGTCGGTAGAGCAGCGCCCAGACGAGGACACCGCCCACCGCCGTGATCGCGCTCCAGCGCACCCATTGTCGTCGGCGCCAGGGGCGAGGATAACGCCAGCAGGACCAGAAGAGCGCGGCGTATCGGGCCAGGTAGAAAGCGTCGACCCAGGAGAAGATGGCCAGGGCCTGCTGCGTCACCACGTCGTAGACCGACCAGACGACGTTGCCCAGCACGTTGAGCGCCAGGGCCAGGGTCCACCAGCGCCAGAAGGCGCGGCGCTCGGCCTCGCTGTGCCGCGCCGTCCATCCGAGCGCGACGGTCACGAGAATGCTCAACAGAAAGCCAGACGCCGCCGGGATCATCAACGCGTTGAGGGCGGGCCAGAAGGTCGCGACGACCCAACCGACCACACACGCCACGATGCTGACGAAGAGCCAACGGGGCAGTTTCATACGCTCGACGCTCCTTCAACAGCGGCTTTTCCGCGCAAGGGATAGCGCTGGAAGACCAGAAAGCCGACAAACATGAGCAGGCCGCCGAGCACCCCGACCATCCGCACGCCCAGAGGACCGCGCGGATCGCTCTGGCTGCGTCCCAGGAGGAGGATCAACGGCAACAAGGCCGCCGCCAGACCGTTGATCACCTGATCCATCAGCCCCCAAACGGCGTAGTAGCTGCCCTCGCGGCGCTGACCGGTC
>CAZCPK010000191.1:0-7755 GCA_964500755.1 uncultured Anaerolineales bacterium | reverse complement strand
AATTAACCCAAGACGCTTATTTTCTGAATTTTTCTCAATACCTTTTTAAATATTACCCTTGGTGTTCTCAGTGTCTCCGTGGTTTAAATGCTTTTTTCGCCAGGTTCAATTTGGGCAAACAAAAAGCGTGGAGCCGTTGGGCCCCACGCTGGTGTATAGATCTCTCGCGCTGGCGTCAGGTTGGACAGCCGAGGCGCGACGCGGTGGCCCGGTACGCTACCGGTGTAAACCACCAAAAGAAAAAGCCCCAGAAGCCCATCTGCCACGCGCGACGGTTCGCACGGGTACCGTGCGTCACTGACGTGCGTTGCGTTGACTTCTGTGTTGAAACAGGCATCTTTCCCTCGCCTCTCGTTTGTCTCGATCATTTTAAATCAGTTTTGGAATAAGCACAACTTAAGCGTGACCATTGCCGTTGTCGAGGCCGGTACGCAGGGAGCGGATGAAGGTTCGGGCCGTCGTGACGGGATCAGCGCTCTCGCCCACGGCGCGGATCAGGGCGCTGCCGACGATGACGCCATCGGCGACCTGCCCCACCTGTGCAGCCTGGCCGGGTGTGCTGATGCCAAAACCGACCGCCAGGGGCTGATCGGTCACGGCGCGGACGCGCCGGACGAAGCCGGCGAGGTTGGGCGGCAGCTGCTCTCGAGCGCCGGTCACGCCGGTCAGGGAAACGAGGTAGAGGAAGCCCGCTGTCCGCTGCGCGACCAGTTGCGTGCGCGCTTCGTCAAGGGTGGGGGGGAGCAGGAAGATGAGGTCGATCGCACGCTCCGCCAGGGCCGCGCGCAGCGTGTCGGACTCCTCGGGAGGTAGATCGGGGATGATGACGCCGTCGACGCCGGCCGTCGCTGCGCGCTCGGCGAACGCTTGCGGCCCCATCTGAAAGATGGGATTGTAGTAGCCCATAAGGACGAAGGGCGCGGTGACGCCACGCCTGCGCAGCTCGCGCGCCTGCTCCAGGCAGCGCGTCGGCGTCATGCCGTTGTCTAATGCGCGCTGCCCGGCGGCCTGGATGGTCGCGCCGTCGGCCAGCGGATCGCTAAAGGGGACGCCCAGCTCGATCAGGTCGGCGCCGCCCTCGACCAGCGCGGGAATCAGCTCGTAGGCGCTTTCCAGCTCCGGGTAGCCCAGCGTCAGGTAGGGCATAAGGGCGGTGCGCCCTTTCGCTTTGAGGCGTTCAAAGGTTGTTTTGATCTTGCTCATTGTGCTTTCTCTCTTTCTCTCAAAAGTGGGTGTTGATCAGGCCGAAAAATCCAGGACGTCGGCGACAGTGGGCATGTCCTTGTCACCGCGCCCGCTGACGTTGACGATGACGATCTCGTCGGGCGCCATCTCCGGCGCGCGTTGGATGGCACCCGCGACGGCGTGAGCGCTCTCCAGCGCGGGGATGATGCCCTCAAGTTGGCTCAGACGTTGCAGCGCGTCGAGGGCCTCGGCGTCGGTGGCGGAGGTGTACGTCGCGCGCTCCACGTCCCGGAGCCAGGCGTGCTCCGGCCCGACGGCGGCGTAGTCCAGACCGGCGGAGATGCTGTGCGTCTCCGCGATCTGCCCGTGCGGATCCTGCAGCACGTAGGTCTGGGTGCCGTGCAGCACGCCCAGTCGACCCATGCCGGGGTCGCCGAAGCGGGCCGCGTGTTTGCCGCTCTCGATGCCTGCACCGCCGGCCTCCACGCCGAGCAGCGCCACGTCCGCGTCGTCGACGAAGGGGTGGAAGAGCCCGATGGCGTTGGAGCCGCCGCCGACGCAGGCGATGAGCAGGTCGGGCAGACGTCCCTCCGCCTCCAGGATCTGCGCCCGTGCCTCGACGCCGATGACGCGCTGGAAGTCGCGCACCATGCGGGGGTAGGGGTGCGGTCCCAGCGCCGAGCCGAGCAAATAGTAGGTCTCCTCGACGTTGGTGACCCAGTCGCGGATGGCCTCGTTGATGGCGTCCTTGAGCGTGCAGCTCCCGCTGTCGACGCCGCGTACCTCGGCGCCCAGCAACCGCATGCGGAAGACGTTGAGGCGCTGACGGGCCATATCCGTGGTGCCCATATAGACGACACAGTCCAAGCCCAGCAGCGCGCAGACGGTGGCGGTCGCCACGCCGTGCTGTCCGGCGCCGGTCTCGGCGATGATGCGCCGTTTGCCCATGCGTTGGGCGAGCAGCGCCTGGCCCAGCGTGTTGTTGATCTTGTGAGCGCCGGTGTGGGCCAGATCCTCGCGCTTGAGGTAGATGCGCGCGCCGCCCAGGGCCTCGGTCAGGCGCGGGGCGAAGGTGAGGGGCGTGGGACGTCCGGCGTACTCCGTCAGCAAGTGCGAGAGTTGCTTCCGGAAGGTGGGATCGTCGCGGGCCTCGTCGTAGGCCGCCGCGAGCTCGCGCAGCGCGGGCACCAGCGTCTCGGGGACGTAGGCGCCGCCGTAGGGACCGTAGCGCGGGCCGTTGGACCGGCGGATAGCGACCCGATGTGGTTTTGTGTGGTGCATGAAAATCCTCCTCGATTTGAGTTTCAAGTTGCAAGTTAAGAGTTGACCTTTGACTGTGCGGCGCGGACGGCGTGGACGAAGGCGCGCAATCGTGCCGGGTCCTTGATGCCCTTCTCGCGTTCGACGCCGCTGGAGACGTCGACGCCCCAGGGCTTGATTTGCCGGACGGCGTCGCCGACGTTCTGGGGCGTCAGGCCGCCGGCAAGCATCAGGCGACAGCGGCAGGCCAGCGTCCGTGCCATGACGACGTCCGTGCGATGCCCGGTGCCGCCGTAGTGCTCCGGATGGTAGGCGTCGACCAGCAGCTGGGGTTGCGTTGGCACGTTGACGACGTCGCCGTAGGTCTCCAGCGCTGCCAGTGCCTCGGCCTCGGATCGCGGGCGCACGGCCTTGTAGGCCTGCGGAGCCAGCGCGCGTAGCGCCGCCGGCGGCTCCTCGCCGTGCAACTGGGCCAGGTCGAGCCCGGCCGCGTCCATCAGGGCCGCGACCTCGTCGACCGGCGTGTTTACGAAGACGCCGACGAAGCGCGGGCGACGTGCGCCCAACGACATCCGCAGCGCGTCCGTGATGGCCCGGATCTGCGGCGTGGTGACGTAGCGCGCGCTCGGCGGGTAGAGGATGAAGCCCAGGAAGTCGACGCCGAGCGCGGTAGCCTGTTCGGCGTCCGTCAGGCGCGTGAGACCGCAGATTTTGATACGAGTCGTGGGGGGAGTCATACGGCGCTCCTGCGCGCCTCAAGCACCCCGGCGGCGCTGAGCTGTCGGACGCGCGCGCCGACGTCGGCGGCGGTGACCAGCGCCTCGCCCACGAGTATGGCGTCGACGTTGGCGTCACGCAGGCGGGTCACATCTTCGGGTGTATGGATACCGCTCTCGGCAACCAGCACGACGTCGGCGGGCACGCGGTCGCGCAGGGTGAGCGTCGTCGCCAGGTCGACCTCGAAGGTGTGCAGGTTGCGGTTGTTGATGCCCAGCAACCGCGGCTCGCTGCGCAGCGCGCGCGTCAGTTCGTCGACGTTGTGCACCTCCACCAGCGCCGCCATGTCCAGCGCGTGGGTGAGCGCCGCCAAGTCACGGAGCTGTGCGTCGTCCAACGCTGCGACGATGAGCAGCACGGCGTCGGCGCCGGCGGCCCGCGCCTCGACGATCTGGTATGGGTCGATGATGAAGTCCTTGCGCAGCGCCGGGAGATCGGCGGTCTCACGGGCATCCCGCAGGTGGTTGAGGTGACCCTGGAAGAAAGGGCCGTCGGTGAGGACGCTGAGCGCGGCGGCGCCGTGTGTTGCATAAGTGCGGGCCAGCGCCGCCGGGTCGAAGTCCGGACGCAACAGGCCCTTGCTGGGCGACGCGCGCTTTATCTCGGCGATGAGGGAGACGCCCGGCGACCGCAGCGCTTCGAGGAAGTCACGGGGTGCCGGGGCGCGTCGGGCCTCAGCCTCCATCTGGGCCGGCGGGCGCCGCGCCTTGCGGTGCGCCAGATCCCGGCGGGTGCGCGCGATGATTTTGTCCAAAATTGTGCCGGTTCTTATGGTCATGGAATACGTTATCTCCTTCAAGTAGTCCAGTGGTCGGTTGGTCTCTCCGTCTCTTGGTCGGGTTGTTAGATCGACAAGGGATGCAAGGGATTAGGAGAGAATCAGTTAATCCGTTGATTGCTGTAGGCCGTCAATTGTTCCAACGTTTGGAGCGCGGCCCCGCTGTCGATGCTCTCGACGGCGCGTTCGACGCCTTCGGCGAGGTCCGCAGCAGCACCGCCGACGGTCAGGGCGGCAGCGGCATTGAGCACGACCACGTCGCGGCGCGCCCCCCGATCCTCGCCCGCCAGGATGGCGCGGGTGATGCGGGCGTTCTCCTCGGGTGTGCCGCCGTCCAGGGCCTCAGGCGGCGCGGCCGGGAAACCGAGCGCCTGTGGGTCGAGCGTCTGCGTGACGACCTCACCATTCCCCGGGGCGACGCCGAAACAGCTGATGCGGTTGGGGCCGGTGGTGGAGAGCTCGTCGAGCCCGCCGTGTCCGTGCACAACGTAGGCGGCGCGACTGCCCAGCTGCTGCAGCACGCGGGCCAGCGTCTCGGTCAGCTGACCGTCGTAGACGCCGAGCAACTGCGCGCCCGCGCCCGCCGGATTGGTGAGCGGTCCCAGGATGTTGAAGACGGTGCGCACGCCCAGCTCGCGGCGTGGCCCGATGGCGTGTTTCATGGCGGGATGATAGTGCGGTGCGAAGATAAAGCCGATACCGATCTCGTCGATGGCCTGCGCGACCTGCTCCGACGTCAGGTCCAGGTTGACGCCGAGGGCTTCCAGGACATCGGCGCTGCCCGAGCGGCTGCTGACGCTGCGGTTGCCGTGCTTGGCGACGCCCAGCCCCGCACCCGCGACGACGAAGGCCGTGGTGGTGGAGATGTTGAAGGTGCCGGCGCGGTCGCCGCCGGTCCCGCAGGTGTCGATGACGTCGGTGCGCTCCGGGCGAACCGTCACGGCGGCGTTGCGCATGGCGCGGGCGCAGCCGGCGATCTCGTCCGGCGTCTCGCCCTTGACGCGCAGCGCGATCAAGAAGCCCGCGATCTGCGCGGGGGTCGCGTTGCCGCTCATAATCTCGTCCATCACCTGCTCGGCCTGTTTGGTGGTCAAGGATTGACCTGCCAGTAGTGCGTTCATTGTTTCGCGAATCATGAGTGTCCTCCTCAAAAGTGAGTTACAAGTTATAAGTTGCAAGTTGAAAGTTGATGTTCTCTACTTCCCTACTGCCAAAAAATTCGCCAAAATCATCTTGCCGTGCTCCGTGAGGATGCTCTCCGGGTGGAACTGCACTCCGTAGGTGGGGGCGTCGCGGTGGCGCAGGGCCATCAGCTCGCCCTCTTCGGTGGTCGCCAGGGGTACGAGACAGTCGGGTAGAGGGGCATCCACGATGAGGCTATGGTAGCGCATGGCGGCGAAGGGAGTGGGGACGTCGGCGAGAATGCTGTCCTGATGATGGTTGACGGTGCTGGTCTTGCCGTGCATCAGCCGACCGGCGCGCTGGACTCGACCGCCGAAGGCCGTGGCGATACACTGGTGGCCCAGGCAGACGCCGAGGAGGGGGATCGTCCCGGAGAAGGCGCGGATGACGTCCAGGGAGACGCCGCCGTCGTAGGGGGTGCCCGGTCCGGGCGAGATTACGATGTGGCTGGGGGCCAGCGTGTGGATCTCATCCACCGTCACGGCGTCGTTGCGGCGTACCGTGAGCGTGGCGCCCAGCTCACCCAGGTACTGCACCAGGTTGTACGTAAAGGAATCGTAGTTATCGATTACCAGAATCATCGTCCCTCCTCTGCCATCTCAATGGCGGTGTTCAATGCGTGGGCTTTGTGCCCGGTCTCTTTCCATTCGCGGGTCGGATCGCTGTCGGCCACGATACCCGCGCCGGCCTGTAGGTGGGCCACGTCATCCTGCATCACGATGGTGCGGATGGCGATACAGGTATCCAGGTTACCGTTGAAGCCGATGTACCCAACGGCGCCGGCGTAAGGGCCCCGGCGGGTGCCCTCTAGGTCTTCGATAATCTCCATGGCCCGGACCTTGGGCGCGCCGCTGACGGTGCCCGCCGGGAAGGTGGCGCGCAGGAGGTCGTAGCCGTCGACGTCGGTGCGGAGGCGGCCCGTCACCCGGCTGACCAGGTGGATGACGTGCGAGTAGCGCTCGACGGTGATCAGCTCCGGCACCGTGACCGAGCCGAAGTCACAGACGCGGCCCAGGTCGTTACGGCCCAGGTCGACCAGCATGACGTGTTCGGCGCGCTCCTTGGGGTCGGCCAGCAGCTCCTCGGTGAGCGCCTGATCTTCGACCGCGTCGCGGCCCCGGGGGCGCGTCCCGGCGATGGGGCGCACCTCGGCCTGGCGGCCCTGCAGGCGGACCAGCATCTCTGGAGAGGAACCGATAAGTCGCGTGGCGGGCTCGCCACCGAGGTCGAGATAGAACATGTAGGGCGAGGGGTTGACGCGGCGCAGGGCGCGGTAGATGGTAAAGGGGGCCGCCGCCGTCTCGCGTTCCAGTCGGCGGGAGAGGACGACCTGGAAGATGTCGCCGGCAGCGATGTGCTCCTTGGCTTGGCGCACAGCGTCCTCGTAGGCGCCCTGCGAAAGATTGCAGGTGACTTCACGACCGTTGTGTCCCGGTGGAGCGTGGTCAATCAACGGCGCCCGCAGCCGGGATTTCAGCGCCGCGAGACGTCCCCGCGCGTCGTCATAGGCCAGATCGAGGTCGGCGCCCGGCGGGGTGAGCGCGTTGGTCATGAGCACCAGCCGGTGGCGGACGTGATCGAAGGCCGCCAGGGTCTCCGCGATCAGCAGGTGGACGTCCGGTAAATCCCGGTCGTCGTGGGCGGTCTCTGGTAGCCGTTCGATGAAGCGTACGAAGTCGTAGCCTATATAACCGACCGCGCCGCCGTGGAAGTAAGGCAGGTCGGGGGCGACGTCCGCGCGGGACGCCGTGGGCTGATAGGGGCGCAGCAGGTCGGCGAGGGCGTCCAGCGGATCCTCGTCCGCTGCGAGCGTCCGCGTCTGCTGCCGGTGACCGTCCAAGAGCGTCACCTCGCGTCCCCGCGCGATCAGCTGCCGGCGTGGGTTGAAGCCCATGAATGAGTAGCGCGCGATGCGTTCCCCATTTTCCACGCTCTCCAACAGGAAGCTGGGACCGCTTCCCCGCAGTTTCAGGTAGACGGAGACCGGCGTCTCCAGGTCGGCCAACAGCGTCTGGTAGACGGGCACCGAGGCGGCGTCGGCTGCCAATTCGTGAAATCGTTCGCGTGACAAGGTTTGCATCATAAGCTCTCCCTCCAGAAACAGATAAAGCGCTTCCCATCCCCTAAAGGTTCTTGAGGGACGAGAAGCGCTACTATTCCCGTGGTGCCACCCTGGTTAGGCTGTCCAGATAACAAAAAAAGCGCGTTCATGAGAACGCGCGGATTACGTCACGTGAGCCAGCCTCACTCATTTGCAGGTACGGCCCGTGTGGGGCGATACCCTCGCCAAGATAACGGTGGCGTCTCCGTTCGGCCCTACGGTTGAAAACGACCGCTGGGGCAGACAGCTCCTCGGTCCATTCGCGATCGTCGCTTGTGGGTGGGCTTCCAGCGCCTTGCGAACAAGGGCCCACGTCTCTGGCACGCGCTCGACCGCTACTCCTCCGGATCACAGCCTTTGACAGTATGTGTTTGTCACGCTCTACTATACAAAATCCCGCTAGATTTGTCAAGCGGTTTTCGAGATGGTTCATTTTCCCGGTTGGTTAAGTTTACACTTTCCTTACTTGCGT
>CAZCPK010000190.1:0-7821 GCA_964500755.1 uncultured Anaerolineales bacterium | reverse complement strand
TAGGGTATAACCACCTAAAAATCCGATTTCTTGGACCTTTTTTCAGGCGAGTCAAACAGGATATTGGAAAAATGACCGAGGACGGCTATGACAAACAGAGTTCAGCCTATCGTGGGCGTACCCTGTATACACTGATAAAGGAGCAGCGTGCCGATGCGTGAGATCAGTATCCGTCTCTATATCACGGGACAGACGCCCCGGTCCGAACAGGCTATTGCAAACCTGCAACGTATCTGCGAGCAGAATCCACTGAATCGATGCGAGATTATCATCATCGACGTCCTGGAGCAGCCGGATCTGGCCGAGGAAGAGAAGATCATCGCGACCCCCACGCTCGTCAAGTCCCATCCGCCGCCGGTCCGCCGGATCATCGGAGACCTTTCGGACGTGGAGAGGGTGACCTTGATATTGGGCCTGAGCAACAGAAACACAGCAGCGACAGCGTCAGGAGCGCACTCATCATGACCCAAAAACAATCCTTCGCTATAGAGAAACTGAAAACCGGCATCTCCGGTTTCGATCAGGTAGCCAAGGGCGGTCTGCCCAAAGGTCGCACGACGCTGGTCTCCGGAACGGCGGGCAGCGGCAAGACCGTGTTTGCCGCGCAATTTCTCGCCGAGGGTCTGCTCAAAGCCGACCAGCCCGGCGTCTTCGTGACGTTCGAGGAGTCGCCCAAGGACATCCGCCGCAACATGATCTCCCTGGGATGGGACGTCCCCGGCTGGGAAGCGCAAGACGTCTGGCGTTTCGTCGACGCCTCTCCCCAGCTGGAGGACGAGACGATCATCATGGGCAACTACGACCTCGGCGCGCTGCTGGCCCGGATTGAGAACGCCGTGCGGCAGGTGGGCGCCCAGCGGTTGGTGATGGACTCCCTGGGCGCCATCTTCAGCCGCTTCGAGGAGAACTCGACCATCCGCCGCGAGCTCCTGCGCATCGCCGCGGCGCTCAAGCAGCTGGACGTCACGGCGGTGATGACCGCCGAGCGCAAATATGAGTACGGCGACCTGACCCGGTACGGCGTCGAGGAGTTCGTCGCCGATAACGTCGTCATCCTGCGCAACGTGCTGGAGGGCGAGAAGCGGCGGCGCACCCTGGAGATTCTCAAGTTCCGGGGCACGGGACATCACAAAGGGGAATTCCCTTTCACGATTATTCCCTCGGAAGGCATCGTCGTCATCCCCCTCTCCTCCATCGAATTGAAGCAGCGGTCATCGAAGGTGCGGATCACCTCGGGAAGCTCCGAGCTGGATCGCATGTGCGGCGGCGGCTTCTTCCGGGACTCCATCATCCTGGTCTCCGGCGCGACCGGCACCGGCAAGACGCTGATCACCACGGAGTTCATCGGCGGCGGCGTGGAGCACGACGAGCGCTGCCTGCTCTTCGCCTTCGAGGAGAGCCGGGAGCAGCTCTTCCGCAACGCCAACGGCTGGGGGCGGCCCTTCGCCAGGATGTAGGAAGAAGGCAAGCTCCGCGTTATCTGCCGCTACCCCGAGGTCGCCGGCCTGGAAGATCACCTCATCAAGATGAGGAACGCCATCGAGGAGTTCAAGCCCAATCGGGTGGCCATCGACAGCCTGTCGGCGCTGGAGCGCATCTCCACCACCAAGGGCTTCCGGGAGTTCGTCATTGGGCTGACGTCCTTTATCAAGCACCAGGAGGTCGCCGGACTCTTCACCTCCACGACGCCGACGCTCACGGGCGGCACCTCGGTCACGGAGACGCACATCTCCACCATCACCGACTCGATTATCCTGCTGCGCTACGTGGAGATGTACGGGGAGATGCGGCGCGGCCTGACGGTGCTCAAGATGCGCGGGTCGATGCACGACAAGCAGATCCGGGAGTTCACCATCGACGGCCAGGGCATGCACATCGGGAAGTCCTTTCACAACGTCGCCGGTATCCTGGCCGGTCATCCCGTCTACGTCGATCCGGCCGACGACATCCGACGCCTGGACTCGATGTTTCAGCAGGAGTGAGCCGGCGTCCTTGCCGCTTTTCGCAGCCAAGACAGGTGAGACGAAAAAAGATCAGTAGAGCCAAGTGTTTAGCAAGACGTATCCAGAGTAAACGATAAGGTAAATGTGTAGATGCCCAAGCAAACGACGACCCTCAAGGACAACGATCAGACGTCGCACGCCGATGCGTCACGCTTTCGAGCGCTCATCGACAACAACGCCGACGGCATACTCATCGTTGACGACGACGGCATGATCCGCTTTGCCAACCCCGCAGCCGGGGAGGTCTTCGGCGTCGAAGCCGCAGCACTGGTGGAGGCGCCCTTCGGTTATCCTCTGGTCAAGGGATCCTCGACGGAGGTCAGCCTGCGACATACCAGCGGCAAGCAGGTAACGGCGGAGATGCGCGTATCCGAGACGCAGTGGGAAGGCGAGCGCTGTCATCTCGTCTCGCTGCGCGACGTCACCCGCCGGAAACGACAGGAAGAGGCGCTGCGGGCGAGCGAAGCCCGCTTCAGCAACTACGTCGAGAACGCGCCGCACGGCATCTTCATCACGGACGTCGAAGGCTGCTTCCAGGACGTCAACACCGCCGCCTGCAGGATGAGCGGCTACGCGCGGGAGGAGCTTCTCTCGATGTGCGTCTGGGACTTGGTGGCGCCCGAGGAACGGGAGGCCGCCAGGGCCAGCTTTGTCGAGACTCAGAAGCTGGGACGGGCCACCAGCGCCCTGCCCTACCTCCGCAAGGACGGCGGCCGCGTCTACTGGCGGATGGATGCCGTCAAACTCTCCGAGACGCGGACCCTGGCCTTCGCCCGGGACGAGACCCAGCGTCGGAAGGCCGAGCTCCAGGCGGAGCGGGCCGCCGAGCTCCACGAGCTGCTGCTCAACAGCCTCCCGCACCCGGCCATGTTGATCCACCGCGACCACGTCATCCTCGCCGCCAACCGCGCGGCCCGAGAGTCTGGCGCCGAGGTGGGCGCGTACTGCTGGTTGAAATTCAACCGCTGCGCCTTTGTGGACGAGGAGATTCAACGTTACGTGGCGGAGTCCGACGACGATATAACACCAGAAGCGCGCTTCAACGAGATACAGTGTTATTTCTGCCAGGCCAACGCAGCTCTGAAGAATCAAGAACCACAGAGCCTCTCGGCGGTCGAGGCCTTCGGGCGACTCTGGGACATTCACTGGATCCCCATAGACGAGAGCGTCTTTCTGCACTACACGATCGACATCACTGAACGCAAGGAGATGGAGAATGCACTCCGCGAGTCCCGGCAGCGGCTGGATAAGATACTCCAGACCCTCATCGACGGCATGGTGACGGTGAATCTGAAAGGCGCGATCACCTATGCCAATCCCGCCGCCGAGCGCATCCTGGAGATCCACCAGGACGAGATCGTAGGGCGCTACTATCACGAGCGCGCCTGGTCGCAGATCGACGAAAACGGCGAGCCCTTTCCCCCGGAGCAGCTGCCCCTCTCGCTGGCGCTGCAGGAGCAGCAGGAGGTGGAGGACGTCCAGCACGGTATCGTCGCTCCCGACGGCACGTCGAAGTGGCTCTCGGTCAACGCTGCGCCGCTGCTGGACGAGACGGGTGCCCTCTACGGCGCCGTCGCCAGCTTCCGCGACATCACCGCCCACCGGGAGATAGAGGCGGCGTTGCAGAACTCGGAACAACGCTACCGGACCGTCTTTGACTACGCCGGCGACGCCATCTTCGTCCACGATCTTGAGGGGAACTTCCTCGACGTCAATCGGGTGGCCTGCGAGCAACTGGGATACAGTCGCAAAGAGATGTTGCGCATGACGCCAATGGACATCGCCGCAGAGACGGAGTTGGAGGGGGTGCTGGCCCACATCGAGCAGCTCGTCAAGAAGAAGCACATCGTCTTTGAGGCCCAACATGTGACCAAGGACGGAACCGCCATCCCCGTGGAGATCAGCGCCCGGTACATTTCCTACGACGGGCAGCGAGCGATCCTGAGCATCGCCCGCGACATCACCGCCCGGAAGGAGGCCGAGGAGCACATCGCCCGCTACGCCGACGCCCTGGAGCAGAGCAACCGGGAGCTGGAGCGCTTCGCCTACGTGATCTCCCACGACCTGCAGGAGCCGTTGCGGATGATCTCTGGCTATCTGGGGCTGCTGGCGCGGCGCTACGAGGATCGGCTCGACGAAAAAGCCGACATGTACATTCACTACGCCGTCGACGGCGCCACACGGATGCAGGAGATGATCAAGGCGCTGCTGGATCTCTCCCGCATCGAGACGCGCGGCAAAGCCTTCGCGCCCACCGACTGCACCGAGGTGCTGGAACGCACGCTCGACGCGCTGCACCGCGCCATTGTGGAGAGCGAGGCCACCGTCACCTACGATCCACTCCCCACCCTTGTGGCCGATCGCGCCCAGCTGGGCCAGGTCTTCCAGAACTTGATCGCCAACGCGCTCAAGTTCCGCCGGGACGACGTGCCGCCGCGCATCCACGTCTCCGCCGAACGGCAGGACGGCGCGTGGCGCTTCGCGGTGGCGGATAACGGCATCGGCATCGCGCCGGATCAGGCCGACCGCGTCTTCCAGATCTTCCAGCGGTTGCACACGCGCGAGGAGTATCCCGGCGTCGGCATCGGCCTGGCGCTCAGCAAGCGCATCGTCGAGCGCCACGGCGGGCGGATCTGGGTCAAATCCGAGGAGAACGACGGGGCGACGTTCTATTTCACGATCCCGGACAGGGGAAAAGAGGCCGCCGCATGAGTATCCAATATCCGGTCACCCGGCAGCGAGTGGACGCTGCGCTGGATTTCAGGATCCTGCTGATAGAGGACAATCCGGCCGACGCCGCGCTTATCCAGGAGATGCTGAGAGGGGCGGAGGAGGAGATCTTCGCCGTCGACCTGGCCGCGCGCCTCTCTGGAGGGCTCGCGCTGTTGGAAAGCAGGGACTACGACCTGGTGCTCCTCGACCTCTCGCTGCCCGACAGCCACGGCTTCACCACGCTTTCCAGCCTGCGGGCGCACGCGCCGTACGCTTCGGTCATCGTCCTGACCGGCCTGAACGACCGGACGGTGGCCCTCAAGGCCATGCGGCACGGCGCCCAGGACTATCTGATCAAGGATAAGATCGACAGCGACCTGCTCAGACGTTCGATCCGTTACGCCATCGAGCGCAAACGCGCAGCCCGGGAGATCCGCGAGCGCACCGAACAGCTGGAGGCCCTGCGGGACGTCGCCCTGGACCTCACCAGCCAGCTGGACCTGCCGACGCTCCTGCACTCCATCGCCACCCGCGCCGTCGACCTCAGCGGGGGCAAGGGCGGCGTCCTGGCGCTCTACCGCCCCGAACTAAACGCGGTGGAGCTCTCCGTCTACGTCAACGTCGACGAGCTGCCAGAAAGGACCCTCTTCCGACCCGGGGAGGGCCTCGCCGGCACCGTGTTGGCGCAGAAGAAGCCGCTGCTGATCAAGGACTATCAGGCGTGGGAGAACAGCGTGGCGCCCTGGGACGAGTACATCGGACACGACACACTTTTGGGGGCGCCCATCCGCTGGGGGGACGAGCTGCTGGGGACGCTGGAGATCATCGGCGTGCCCTTCCGGACGTTGGCCGATAGCCGCGTCGACCTGCTGAGCTCCTTCGCCACGCAGGCCGCCATCGCCGTGCGCAATGCCCAGCTCTACGAACGCGAGCAGCAGCGGCGCCAGGAGGCCGAGACGCTGCGGAAGGCGGCGCTGGCCCTGACCACCACGCTCGACCGCGACGAGCTGATCGAGGGAATCCTGGCGCAGTTGCAGACCGTCGTCCCCTACGACACGGCCTCCGTCCAACTGCTGCGCGGCGACGCGCTGGAGATCGTCGGCGGGCGCGGCTTCCCCAACCTGGAGGAGCTGGTAGGAGTCTCCTTCAGCCTCCAGGGGGACAACCCGAACCGCCTCGTCGTGCGGGAGCGGAGGCCTTATATTCTGGAGGACGCGCCCGGCGCCTACACGGAGTTTCATCACGAGCCCCACGCCGCCGCCGACATCCACGCGTGGCTGGGCGTGCCCCTGCTGGTAGGCCAGCGTCTGATCGGCATGATCGCGCTGGATAAGCAGGCCAAGAACTTCTACACCGCGCGCCACGCCCGGCTGGCGGAGGGTTTCGCGGCCCAGGCAGCCATCGCCATCGAGAACGCTCGCCTGCACGCCGAGCTGCAGACGCACGCGACGGCGCTCGAAGAGACCGTCGCGGAGCGTACCGCCGAGCTGCGCGCCGAACGCGCGCAGCTGGAGGCCGTGCTCGAGAACACCACCGACGGCCTCGTCCTCGCCGACGCCGAGGGCGAGATCATCCAGATGAACGCCGTCGCCAAGCGCTGGCTCACCCAGGAACTCAAGCCCGACGACGCCGCCCAATTGCGGGAGATCGTCCAGAGATTGGCCCAGAAGGTCCGGGAGGAGCAGATCGCCGAAGAGATCGTCGAGTTCAAGGGCCTGGATCTGGAAGTACAGGCGGCGATGGTGGCCTCCTCCCCTCTGCATGCCGGCACCGCCGTCGTCGTCATTCACGACGTAAGTCACCTGCGCGCGCTCAACCGCATGAAGTCCCGCTTCGTCTCCAGCATCTCCCACGAACTGCGCACGCCCCTCACGACGCTGAAATTATACGTTCAGATGATGCGACAACAGCCCGCCCACTCGCAACAATATCTACCGACCGTGGAGGAGGAGATCGACCACCAGATCCAGCTGGTGGAACAGATCCTGGAGATCTCCCGGCTGGACGCCGGACGCCTGGACCTCGACCCGCAGCCCTGTGCGCTCAACGATCTGGTGCAAATCGCCGTCACCAACCACGAGATGCTCGCGCAGAAACAGGGCGTGACGCTCTCCTACGAGCCCGCGGCCTGCGATCCCGTGGCCTGCGTGGACGACCGGCGCATCATGCCGGTCTTCAACAACCTGCTGCGCAACGCGATCCAATACACCCAGGCGGGCGGGAAGGTGCAGGTGAGCACAGGCAACCAGCAGAGAGCGGGCCGCCGGTGGATCACCATGACGGTGACCGACACGGGGATCGGGATCCCCAGAGAGGAGATGTCCCACATCTTCGAACGCTTCTACCGGGGAGAAGAGCCCCGGATGCTGCAGATCTCGGGCAACGGCCTGGGACTCTCCATCGTCAAGGAGCTCGTCGAGCTGCACGGCGGGCATATCGAGGTCCAGAGTGAGGTGGGAGAAGGCAGCCTCTTCAGGGTCTGGCTCCCCGGCGGCGAAGCAGAAAAATAATCCGGATCGAACACGTCTGATCACCCTTACGTAACGCTCTTATCCAAACGGGAAGGTTATGGAGAATAAAACACTGACGGTTCTGCTGGTTGAAGATAACATCGCGGAGGCGACGCTCTTGCAGGAGCTGCTGCTGATGGAAGATTCCGACGCCTTCGCGTTCACCCACGTCGCATCACTCTCGGAGGCGCTGACGGCGCTCAACGGGCAGCGCTTCGACGTGGTGCTGCTGGACCTGCTGCTGCCCGACAGCTGGGGGCTGGTGACGTTCCAGAAGCTCCACCAATCTACGCCCGAGGAACTGCCGATTCTCGTGCTCAGCGGCATGGACGACGAGGAGCTGGCCGTGGCGGCGGTGCGGGAAGGGGCGCAGGACTATCTCGTCAAGAAGCGCGTCGACGGCGAGACCCTGTCGCGGGCCATACGCTACGCCCTTGAGCGGAAGCAGATTGAGGAGACGCTGCGACGGCGCACCAACGAGCTGAAGCTGCGCAATGAAGAGCTGGATGCCTTCGCGCACACCGTCGCGCACGACCTGCGGTCGCCGCTCTCGCTGATTCTCAACTTCGGCGAGCTGCTGCTGGAGGATAAGGAGA
>CAZCPK010000189.1:0-7861 GCA_964500755.1 uncultured Anaerolineales bacterium | reverse complement strand
AGGCGCCGGTGAAGACGCCGGTCTTCTCCTTCTCCGTGCTCAGCCGCTCGATCTCGCTCTGGCGGGAGGCCTGCAGCTTGTACGCCTGCATCTCTTCTTGATGCTCCGGCTTGGTGATGTAATCGACCAGCGGATGCTCCGGGGCCAGCACCATAAAGGTAGCGCCCCACAGCGTGTCCGGTCGCGTGGTGAAGACGACCAGGTCACCGGAGGGCATCTCCTCGTCCTCAGTCGTTTCAGGCATGTCCTCCGGGGCGACCTTGAAGACCACCTCGGCGCCCTCGCTGCGCCCGATCCAGTTGGTCTGCAGCGTCTTGATGCGGTCGGGCCAGTCGATCGCCGAGAAGTCCAGCAGCTCGTCGGCGTAGTTGGTGATCTTCCAGAACCACTGCTTCAGATCCTTCTTGATCACCGCCGTGCCGCAGCGCTCGCAGAGGCGCTCCTCCCCGATGACCTGCTCCCGGGCAAGCGTCGTCTTGCACTGGGGGCAGTAGTCGACGGGCGACTGCTTGCGGTAGGCCAGGCCCATGTCGTAGAACTTGCGGAAGAACCACTCCGTCCAGCGGTAGTAGCCGGGCAGACAGGAGATGGCCTCGCGGTCCCAGTCGAAGATGGCGCCCATGGACTTCAGTTGCCGGCGCATGTTATCGATGTTGTCCAGCGTCCATTTCTTGGGGTGGATACCGCGCTGGATCGCCGCGTTCTCCGCCGGCAGCCCGAAGGCGTCGAAGCCCATGGGGAACATCACGTTGTAGCCCTGCAGCCGCTTGAAACGGGCGCGGGCGTCGCTGGGGGCCATGGCGTACCAGTGGCCGATGTGAAGATCGCCGCTGGGGTAGGGAAGCATCGTAAGCGCGTAGAATTTGGGCTGCTCGGCGTCTACGACGGCCTTGTGAAGTTCATCCTTCTCCCAGCGCTTCTGCCACTTGGGTTCGATCTCCTGCGGACGGTACGGATCCATGACTTACCTCCTGCGAAAACGTTCGACACATGATGAATACAATAATGCCATCGCAATAATCAGATGGCTACCTGTTATTTTACTTGAAATGGGCCGAAAGCCAAGCGGGGGAAGGGGTTGCAAGTTGCAGGTTTATACGGGTAGGGTGTACAAGCGTAACGGAAAGGGCGGAGATTATCGCCAGTATTCCGCTTCCCACTCGTCGAGCAGCGTCAGCTCGCTGCCGGCGAGACGCCAACCCGCGTCCGTGCGGACCGTTTCCCAGGTGGCCTCCCAGGTGCGCACGAGGACGCGCCCGTCCTCGTTGTCCCAGGAGACGATCTGGGCGGCGACGCGGCGCTGATCCTCCGAGCCGACGCCGGGCACCTCGTGGACGGCGCCGACATCGACGCGCAGCGTCCGCGCGAAGCCGGCGACCCACGCCGTATAGTCGCGCGCTGCCTGCGTCGTGGACGTGAGCAGGTTGTAGGCGGCGGGCATGTCCCGATCGTTCACTGCCAGATAGAAGGAGATGACGGCGTAGAGCGGTTTGTGCGTAGGATAGGCGTGGGGGCGATCCAGCCGGTACCAGGCCCAGCGGTCGGACGTCCAGCCGTAGGTCTGCCCGTCCCAGGTAAAGATGATGTGCCAGGCCAGGGCGGGCGCCGCGGTGTCGCGGTGGCCCTCGATGATCTCCTCGAAGAGGTCGCCGTCGCGATCCTCGAAGTGCACGCCGGCGGTGCCTCGAAAGGCGCCGAGCAGGCGGTAGGCGTCTCGCTCCCAGGTGTAGAGGTGCATCAGCGTCTCGTTCTGCTCAGCGTGCCCGAAGATGGCGACGTCGGGACGTCCGTCGGCGTTGACGTCGCGGATCTCGACCTCACAGGTGGCGTACTGCCCCAGGCCCACGTCGGCTTCGCCCGGCTTGGGATGGGCGGCGGGCAGGGCGTGATAGGTTTCTCCGTCGAGCACAAAGGCGCTGAGGCGTGGCCCGGCGTCCGGTTGGTGCGTCAACGCCAGCCACTCCGGTGTGCCGTCGCCGTCGGTGTCCTCGTAGCGGAAGCAGACCAGCTCTGCGTCCCCCGCCAGCGTTTGGAGGCGCGCTCGCCCCCGCTTTGCCGTCTCGGAGAGCCGGGTGGGATCCGGCGTGGGGTAGGGCGTGGGCGTCGCCGTCGGAAGCGGCGTCGGTGTGCCGCTGGGGATAGGGGAAGGGACCTCCGCCGTGGCGGTCGCCGTCGCCGCTGCTGCTGCGGTGGGCGCGCTCCTGGATGAGCTTGAGAGCTCCGCTGGCGCACAGGCGGTCAGCGCCAATATCCCCAGATATATCACCACAATCCGTCGCCAGTCCCTGCGTTTTATACTGTGCATGCGCCGCCCTTTCTCTACCTTGGCTAGATGATTTATTGTCAGTCTAAGCCCACGTGGGCTTTGCGTCAAGTGGAGGGAAGTTACAAGTTGCAAATTGCAAGTTGCACGTTGCACGTTAAAGGTTGTACGTTCCTGAGTGTGGGTTTTCTTGATAGGAATGACTCCGGGCCATCCGTTACATCCGTTGAATGTCGTTCGTTGACAAGCGCTGCGCCCATGTTACCATGACGACGGTGACGTGATGAGAGAATTGACAGCGAAGATGAACGTGGGCTTCTGGCAGGACCGTCCCGTGCTGGTGACGGGCTGCACCGGGCTGCTGGGCGCGTGGTTGACCCGCGCGCTGGTGGATCTTGGGGCCCTGGTCGTGGGGCTCATCCGCGACGAAGTGCCACAGTCGGAGCTGGTCCGCTCGGGGACGCGGGCGCGCATCCGCGTGGTGCGCGGCGACGTGACCGATCCCACACTCGTGGCGCGTACACTCAACGAGTACGAGGTCGACGCCGTCTTTCACCTGGCGGCGCAGACCATCGTGCGTATCGCCAACCGGCGCCCGCTCTCCACCTTCGAGAGCAACGTCCGGGGGACGTGGACGGTGCTGGAAGCCGCGCGGCAGGTCTCGACGGTCTCGCGCGTCGTCGTTGCCTCCAGCGACAAGGCGTACGGCGCCAAGTCGGCGCTGCCCTACCGCGAGGACGATCCGCTGCGCGGGCGTCATCCCTACGACGTCTCCAAGAGCACCGCGGACCTGATCGCGCAGGCGTACGCGCACAGCTATCAGCTGCCGGTCGCCATCACCCGCTGCGCCAACCTCTACGGCGGCGGCGATCTCAACTGGAACCGGCTGATTCCGGGCACCATCCGTAGCGCGCTGCAGGGCGAGACGCCCATCATCCGCTCCGACGGTTCGCCGCGCCGCGACTATCTCTACGTCAAGGACGCGGTGGGCGCTTACCTGCAGCTCGCCGAGGCTATGGACGCGCCCGAGGTGTGCGGAGAGGCCTTCAACTGCGGTACCGACGCGCCCGTGAGCGTCCTGGAGATTACGCGCCAGATGCTCTCCCTGGTGCCGGGCGGCGCCGATCTGGAGTTGCGCGTGCTAGGCTGTACCAGTAACGAGATCCAGGATCAGTGGATGGACAGTGGCAAGCTGCGGCGCACGCTGGGCTGGCGTCCCCGGTGGAGCCGCGCGGCGGCGTTGCGGGAGACCATCGCCTGGTACGCGGACTTCCTCGATGTCGCGTTGCCGGCGTCCGCGTTTGTGGAGTGACGGAGGTTTCGATGAGCGATTTAGACCACCTCGATCGGTTACGCGCCGCGGTGCGGCGCGCCGTCGCTGCGTACTACCGCGCCGCGCACGCGCCCGAGCCCTTCGTGCCCGGCGAGACGTTGGTCCACTACGGCGGACGCGTCTACGACGAGCGCGAGCTGCAGGCCGCCGCCGAGGCCGTGCTCGACTTCTGGCTTACCGACGGCCCGCGCGTGGCCGACTTCTCCACGGCGCTCGCCGACGTCCTGGGCATGCGGCACGTCTTGACCGTCAACTCGGGCTCGTCGGCCAATCTCGTCGCCGTCAGCGCGCTCTGCTCCGACCGGCTGGCGCGTCCGCTCCGGGCCGGCGACGAGGTCATCACGCCCGCCGCGACCTTCGCCACGTCCGTCGCGCCGCTGGTGCAGCGTGGACTGACGCCGGTCTTCGTCGACTGCCGCCTGGGTACCTACAATCTCGACGTGACGCTGCTGGAAGCGGCGCGCTCGGAGCGGACGCGAGCGCTCTTGGTGCCCCACATCCTGGGGAACCCGGTGGAGATGGACCGGGTGATGGACTTTGCCGCCGCCTACGACCTCTACGTCATCGAGGATACCTGCGACGCGCTGGGTTCCCGCTACGCCGGGCGGCCCTGCGGGAGCTTTGGGCACCTCTCGACCTTCAGCTTCTATCCCGCGCACCACATCACGACGGGCGAGGGCGGCGCGGTGGCGACCGACGACGCCCAACTCTACGCCATCGCGCGGACGCTCCGGGACTGGGGCCGGCACTACGCCGCGCCGGACGAGCCGCCGCCCACCGTCGCGGGCGAGCGCTACGATCCCAGCTACACGTTCACCGAGGTGGGCTATAACCTCAAGTTCAACGAGATGGGGGCCGCCATCGGTCAAGTGCAGCTGGAGAAGCTGCCCGACTTCGTGGCGGCGCGCAAGCGCAACTTTCGGACGCTCTACGAGGGCCTGCAGCCGTACGAAGAACACCTCGTCCTGCCCCGGTGGGCGCCGCGGGCCGATCCCGCCTGGTTCGCCTTCACGTTGGCCGTGCGCGAGGACGCGCCCTTTACCCGCGACGCGCTCAACGCTTATTTAGAGGCGCACCAGGTTGAGACCCGCTATCTTTTCGTGGGCAACATCCTGGCGCAGCCGGCCTTCCGCGACGTGCCGCACCGCGTCGCCACGCCGTTGACCGAGACGGATAAGGTGCTGCGCAACGCCCTGTTCGTCGGCCTCTACCCGGGCATGCGCGAGGTCGAGTTGGCCTACGTGCTTCAGGTCTTCGAGGACTTCTTCACGGAGCGAGGTCTGCGTTAGCCCGTCTCGTGGTCCTCCGCCGTCCCCTCCGGCCCGGCGAGAATGCGTTCCCCTAGCGTGTAGAAGAAGTTGAGCGCGAAGACGCCCGAGGCGGCGAAGGCGCCCCATTGGGTGGCGGGCAGTGCAGCCAGACCCCACACGGCGGTGCCCATAGCGGCGGAAAGCCAGAGCCAGGGATGCCACCGCAGCCAGCGTGAGTCGAAAATCTGGCGGTTCAAGCTCATGAACGTGCCCAGAATCAGTCCCCCGACCACGGCGAGAAGGGCCATGCGCCAGATGGTGAAATCCGGGCTCACGAGGGCGGCGAACGCGACGATGATGCCGAAGGCCTGGACGCCGTCGCTGTACTCATACCACGGTGTAAAGAGGGTCAATAGGGCGAGGATAGCCAACATCTGACGCGCCGGGAACTTCTTGATCTGCATGATTGCGCTCCTGTTGTTCTCTATTGGGTTGCCGTCGCTAGTGTAGCATAGTCAGGCGAATCTACGAGCTCCACGGCAATCCAAGATTGGACAAAGCCTTCCTTTGTGGTAGGCTTCTAGGTTGGATCTGTTGTTCGAGAATTGGCAGGAGAGGAGTCTAGATGAATATCGTTGTGACCGGGTCCATCGCTTACGATTATCTGATGTCCTTCCAGGGGCGGTTCCTGGAGCATATCAAGCCGGAACGCTTGCAGAAGCTGAGCCTGAGTTTCCTCGTGGAGGACATGCGCAAGCAGCGGGGCGGCTGCGCCGCTAACATCGCCTTTACACTGGGTCTGCTGGGCGAGCGACCGGTGCTGATGGGCACAGTTGGGCAGGACTTTGGCGACTACCGCGACTGGCTCGAGGAGCATCACGTGGATACCTCGGAGGTCAAGGTGATCCCCGACGTCTTCACGGCCTCCTTTTTCGCCAACACGGATCTGGAGCAGAATCAGATCGCCAGCTTCTACGCGGGCGCCATGTCCTACGCGCGCACCCTCTCTTTCAAGGCGCTGGATCGACCCGTGGATCTGACCATTATCTCCCCCAACGATCCCGAGGCCATGGTCAAATATCCCCTGGAGTGCCGGGAGTTGGATATCCCCTACATCTACGATCCCAGCCAGCAGGTGGTGCGTATGGACGGCGCGCTGCTGCGCGAGGGTTTCGAGGGCGCGGCGATCCTCGTGGTCAACGACTACGAGTACGAACTGCTCAAGGACGCGACGGAGATGACCGACGAGGGGATGCGCGCGGCGGTCACCGACGCGCTGATCGTCACCCGGGGCGAGGAGGGCTCCATGATCTGGGCCGACGAGAAGTACCACGTACCCGCTGCCCCGGCGGAACAGATTCTCGACCCGACGGGTGTCGGGGACGCCTTCCGCGCCGGCTTGGTGAAGGGGCTGGCGCTCGACCTGCCGTGGCCTGTCTGTGGGCGCATTGGCAGTCTGGCCGCGACTTACGTCCTGGAGACGGAGGCCCCGCAATCCCATACCTTTACGCTGGACGCATTCGTCGCGCGGTACGTGGTCGCTTTTGGGGAGGACGCGTTCACCCGGGCGGTCGGGTAGCCCGTCGCGCACATGGATACATCGTCTTAGCATTAGAAAAGTCTGTAGCTAACAAGGAGTAAAGCATATCATGGATTATCACGTGAAAGACCTTGACCTGGCGCCCTCCGGTCGCCTGCGGATGGAGTGGGCCGAGCGGGAGATGCCGGTGCTCCGGCAGATTCGCCAGCGTTTTGAGAGCGAGAAGCCCTTGCAGGGCGTGCGGATGTCGGCGTGTCTGCACGTCACGACGGAGACGGCGAACCTGGCGACGACGCTGCAGGCCGGTGGCGCCGACCTGGTGCTGGTGGCGAGCAACCCGCTCAGCACCCAGGACGACGTGGCGGCGGCGCTGGTCGCCTACCACGAGATCCCCGTCTACGCCATCAAAGGTGAGGACAACGAGACCTACTACGAGCACATCCACGCGGCCATCGACCACGAGCCGCAGCTCACCATGGACGACGGCGCCGACCTGGTCAGCACGCTGCATCGCGACCGTCGTGAGGCGCTGGGCAACGTCATCGGCGGCACCGAGGAGACGACGACGGGCGTGATTCGCCTGCGGGCCATGGCCAAGAACGGCGCGCTCAACTATCCCATCGTCGCCGTCAACGATGCCCTGACCAAACACCTCTTCGACAACCGCTACGGCACCGGGCAGTCCACCCTGGACGGCGTCATCCGCGCCACCAACGTCCTGATCGCGGGCAAGACCGTCGTCGTGGGCGGCTACGGCTGGTGCAGCCGGGGCATCGCCATGCGGGCTGAGGGGTTGGGCGCCAACGTCGTCGTCACCGAGGTCGACCCGCTCAAGGCGCTGGAGGCGGTCATGGATGGTTATCGCGTGATGCCCATGCTCGAGGCCGCGCCCATCGGCGACGTCTTTATCACCTCGACCGGCGACATCAACGTAATCGACCAGCATCACTTCGCGGTCATGAAGGACGGCGCCATCGTCGCCAACTCCGGACACTTCAACGTCGAGCTCAACCTGCCGGCGTTGGGTCGCCTCGCCGAAGATGAGCCTCGCCGTATTCGCCCCTTCGTTGAGGAGTACACGCTGCCGGACGGGCGCCGCATCCACGTGCTCGCCGACGGTCGGCTGGTCAATTTGGCCGCCGCCGAGGGGCATCCCAGCGCGGTGATGGACATGTCCTTCGCCAACCAGGCGCTGAGCGCCGAGTATATGCTCGCACACGCCGGAGAACTGGAGCAGCGTGTCTACGCTGTGCCCGATCAGATCGACGAGGAGATCGCCAGGTTGAAGTTGGAGGCGATGGGCGTGGAGATCGACGTCCTCACCGAGGAACAGAAGGACTACCTGGCCTCCTGGGAGGCCGGCACCTAGCACGTCTGAACCACGCGTTTCGTTGCGCGCGACTGTTTTCCCGTAGCCCTCTGATGTCCTCGTGCCATTGGAGGGCTGCATTTTTCGACTAACGGATTAGCTACCG
>CAZCPK010000188.1:0-7878 GCA_964500755.1 uncultured Anaerolineales bacterium | reverse complement strand
GGTTGCTGGGGCGGTAGGACTTACGGTTTCGGTCGGAGTCGGGATGGGCTCCTCGGTGGGGGTGGGCGACGGCGTCTCTGTCGGGGTCGGCGTGTTGGTGGGGGTGGGCGTAAGGGTGGGTGTTGGGGTCCGGGTGGGCGGGATCCATTGTGTGGGCGTGGGTTCCAAGGTGCCGTCTCTTCCATTACCGGGACCGACGACAAAGGGCGTATCGGTGACGGTGGGCGTCTCAACGAGTGGGGGCGTGGACGTAAAAGTCGCCGTGGGTGTCGGCGTCGACGGTGTGGGGCGGAAGCGCAGCGCGAGCAGGCCGAGCGTATAGCAGGGAATGGTAGCCAAAATAACGGCGATCAGGATCGTATAGATTGGCTTTCGCGTTTGCACATCTTCCATTTCGCTCTTCCTAATCAAGGGTAAGCAAGAGCCCCTGAACGTGGTGTGTGGTCATGTTCACGCTGGCAATGATAGCAGTTTTCGAGGGGATGTCAATAAAACCTTGGCTGTCCCGAAAAAAGGGCATGGTTCAAAAGCTCAAAGAGTTACATTGACATTTTCACGTGGATGTTACGTTATCATGACGTACCGATAGGTTTCTCCCTGTCCGCTCGGAGCCCCCGCGCCCCTTCGGGTAGGTTTCGCGCTCCCGGTCCGCTGGGAGCGTAGGTTCAATGATCTATACGCTGGATAAAATGTCCCCCTATCTCTGAACCCTCCCCGCTGGCATGGCTTTTTATCCAGCACGACGGATAAGCGTAGGTGCGTTGCCTCTTGTACCGTACATTCAATCACTATGAGCAGGCGGTGCGAAAGGTATGGGAAGCAGCTCTGCGATGCAAGCCTCAATGGTCTCCTGAGCTTCGTTGAGGGCTTGGATTGGCGACTGTTTACCCTTCCAGATGCGTAGGGTTGCATCGGCGACCGGACCCCACTGACAGGCGGCAAACTCGTGATTGGGCATAGGGGTGCCGTAGTGCAGCGCCTCACCGAACCCGGCGATGATGGGAAGCGCCTGAATCTCCTCGCTTTGCAGGGCTTCGCTATTCGCCGGGACCGTCCGTGTGGCCAACGTAACCCGCTTCTGCACCTCCGCGCTGGTCAGATAGCGCATCACGTCCATCGCCGCAGGCGCGTGACCGGATAGGGCTGCGTAGCGCGTCAACATAAAGAGGCTGACGTGGACGTAGGGGCTTCCCATCGGTGCAACGCCATATGGGATCCTGGTGTTTTCCAGCGCGAGCGTAGCGCGGGGTCCGGTCCACCAGATGGGCACCTGTCCCTCTAAGAACATGGCCTGGCAGATCCGGGGATTGACCTCGGCGGGCGCGACCCGGCTGAAGTCTGCGATCCATTCTGCGGCTGCGTATGCTGGCTCGGTGTTCAGGTGGGCGGCGCCGGTCTCGTCGACGTAGCCTCCCAACGCTCGCAGATCGTGTCCCAGGTAGATCGGGGCGACGTGATAGGCGTTGGCGTTACCCAAGCCGGGATTGCAGAGATAGTACCGATCGGGGTGGGCGTTACGATAATCTTGGGCCTCTTCCAACAGGGTGTCGAAGTCCAAAGGAGCGGGAAGCTCGCCGGCTTCCAGCAGCTCCTGGTTATAAATCAAGGCGATCCCTTCCTCGCTCTCGGGTAGTCCCCAGATTTTGTCCTCCCAGCGCATAGCGGCGGCCGCTGCCGGTTCGAATTTCCCAAGATACCCGGTCGTCAGATAGGGATCCAGCGGGACGATAACACGCGCCTGCGCCTGCGTCCCGATCTCTGTGGCGTCCCACTGTAGGATGTCGGGGCCTTCGCCGGCGTCCAGTGCCACGTCCAGGGCGTCGGCCCGCTCTTGGACCTTTACCAATTTCACCTGGATGAGCAGCGCGCCGGCGTTAAACTCGTCGACAATCTCTTGATAGATCGTCGCACGACTGTCAGGCCAATCGTGCCAGAGCGTGATGTACGTCTGCGGCAACACCTGGGTCTCCGTCGGTTCCTCAGCCGGTTGTACTGTGGCTGTCTCTTCTGGCGGGGGCGTCTCCGGGGACGAATTACACCGGCATAAGAGGAGTGTGAGCAACAGGAGTGCCCGCAAGATGCGTAATTTTCTTTTCATAATCCCTTATCACTGAACCTAGGTTTTCTGGGAAACAGCGTGCCCATCGTTCGACACTTTCCAACCATGATAAACCGATTATAATCAAGGAGACATAGAGCTGCAACCGGCAGAGAAAACGATGGGCAGGGAGGCAAAAGTGAACTCTGGTGCGGTCGATCGACTTGCGGTCACGATCGTGGATGGTAGTCAGTCCCGTAAGCTTATTCGCAAGCTTAACGAGGAAGGTTTCCGGGTTACCATGATCAATGCCGTTGGAGGCTTTTTGCACGATTCGCTGGTGACGTTGTTTGTGGGGACGTCGGCCCGGCGCTTGTCCCACTTCTTTTCGCTACTTAGGGAGTATTGCCCTCGACGCACCCGGTACGTTCCCATGGGCGTTGAAGTAGCAATGGCTCCCGCCCAACCGGCAATGATTGAGGTGTACGTCGGTGGGGCCTCGGTCTTCATCTTACCCGTTGAACAGTTCCGACAGTTGTGAGGAGAATCTATGAAGTTAATCGTCGCCATCGTCAAGGATACAGACGCGTTGGCCGTCTCCGACGCGTTAGTGGAAGCGGAGTATGGGGTCACCCGCGTCGCCAGCACCGGCGGATTTCTGCGCCGGGGGAACGTTACGTTGCTCATTGGCGCGGATGCGGACGCCGTTGACGACGTTTTTGCGATCATTGGGGATAATTGTCAGGAGCCGGGCGCCAATGAGTTCAAGGCGACGGTATTTGTCTTACCTGCGGAAGACTTTGTCCAACTTGGATGACCAAGAAGCGAAATTTCTTGGGAAGGAGGAAGAGGAGGTCGCTTCCTCCCTGGTTTTTACAGCTGCCGTTGCTCCTGGCGGGCGGACGTTGGAGTGGACGGGTTTCGGTCTCCCTGCGTCGCTCCCTGCGTCAGCTGATCCTAAGCGGTGTTCTGGCGAACGTCAGTGACGCCATCGTCAATACCTATCAGTCGGTCTATCTGCTAACGCTGGGCGCATCTCGAGCCCAGATCGGTCTGTTGGGCTCATTCTCAAGCTTGGCCATGCCCCTGGCCATGCTGCCCGGCGGTCGTCTGGCCGCCCGTCGTCCGCGCTACAAGCGACTCGTGGTCTTACCTTCATTGTTGGGGCGCCTGATGCTCCTGGGGTTGATCTTCCTGCCCCTGGTCGTCTCTCAGGTGCGCTGGCTGGTCTATCTAGGGATGGGCTTCGCGGTAGCCCGGGCTTTTCTGCTGCACCTGGTGACGCCGGCCTGGACCGCCCTCCTGGGGGATATTGTGCCGCCGCGCTGGCGTGGTCGCTACTTCAGCGCACGCAACTTGTTCATGGGGGCAGCGGCCTTCCTGATACTGCTGGCTGTCGGGCAGCTGGTCGACGTCCTGGATGCTCCGCGCGGCTATCAGCTGGCGCTGGGCGTGGCCATCGTCGCGGCGCTGGGCTCCGGCTACTTTTTGTCCCGCGTCTCAGAGCCAGAACGCAGCATTGCCGAGCGCGGCCTTGCGGAACGGGCGCCGCTCTGGCGCCGACTGCGAGGGGAGGACGCTTTTCTGCGCTTCACTGGCGTCGCCATGCTCTGGAATCTATCGGTGAGTGTCGGTGGTCCCTTCTTTATCCTCTACCTGGTCGAGGAGGCCGGTGCATCCGCGTCCATGTTGGCCCTGACCAGCGCTGTGTCGACGCTAGCGGCGCTGCCCGCACAGCGCTTCTTTGGCGTGCTGACCGGCCGGCGCGGCTCGATCTGGGTCAATCGTTTGACCGGCCTGGTGATCCCCCTGGTCCCGGCGCTGTGGGGCTTCATCCGGCAGCCCTGGCAGGCCTTCCCGATCCAGATTATCAGTGGTTTCGCGTGGGCCGGCTATAATCTCTCCGCCTTCAACCTGCTCCTGGACCTGACGCCGGACGCGGAGCGGACCTCTTTCGTCGCCTTTCATCAGTCGTTGATCGGCGTGGGGATGTCGTTAGGCGCTGGCCTGGGCGGCTGGCTTGCCGAAACCTATGGCTATCGCCCGGTCTTTCTCACGTCGGCGGCAGGACGCTTCTGGGCGGCCTCGCTCTTCATCTTGATGACCATACCGGCGCAGACGTGGCAGCGGTGGGGGACAACACTGCGGCACCAGGCAGACAGAACTGTCGAATTTGTCCGTCGTGGAGCGCGGAGAGTCAAAGGTGTGCTTGTTGACGTGGCGAGTAAAGTAAGACAGTGGCTGGCGCGAGTGGGGGATAGGGCAAAGGAGCTGTTGAATGGTGAAGTCTGACGTCGAACAGCGGGCCTATCATGGGGAGATCGATACCGAGGACGTGGCCCGCGCGTTGGTGGTGCAATTCAATCAAGGGGAAACCCGCGCCCAGTGGATGCGAGGGGGAGGGGGACGCACTGTCGTGCAGGTGCGCAGCGTGCAACGAGGGCAGCGTGATCCCTCGACGGCTATCACGCTGCACGTCACGCCGTCCGAGACGGGGGTGGTGGTCTCCGTGGCCGAACAACAGTGGGCCGGCGTCGCTGCCGACCTGGCCCGAAGCGGGCTGATGACGCTGCTCAATCCGTGGAATTTGATCGGCGAGATCGACGACATCGCCCGGAACGTCCGGCGGTTGCAGCTCCGGGACGAGGTCTGGCAGGCGGTGGAAACGTACTGCCGGGGCGCCGGTGCGGGAACGGGCGCGGCTGCTCAGTCCCAGCAGCTCGGCTGTCCCTACTGCGGCACGCCCAACGCGATTGGCGCGCTCAACTGTCACGCCTGCCGGGCGCCGTTGGCGGAGGCGCAGCCGAGAGCGTGTCCGCGCTGCGGCTTTCTCAACGACCCACACGCCCAATACTGCGTCAACTGTCGCACGCGCCTGGATCAGCAGGGGGCGACGTGACTTATTTCGCGTGGGTGGGCCCCGCGCGGTGAATCTCCACCTTTGTGGGAGTTTATCTGAAACTACGGCATTACGCCGCTTTTGCGATCTACTGTGTATTTTAACTGTCGAGGAGGTAAGGTGAACAGAAAAATCCGTGTACTTATTGCAAAACCTGGACTGGATGGACACGATCGCGGGGCCAAGGTGGTCGCCCGCGCGTTGCGCGACGCCGGTATGGAGGTTATTTACACCGGACTGCGTCAGACCCCGACGATGATCGCGGAGGCTGCGCTCCAGGAGGACGTGGACGTCGTCGGACTCTCCATCCTCTCGGGCGCGCACATGGCGCTGGTCCCGCGCGTGCTTGAGGCGTTGCGCGAGCGCAGCATGGAAGACGTGCCCATCTTCGTTGGCGGTATCGTTCCCGCTGATGACGTGCCCGCCTTGCAGGAGATGGGCGTCTACGCCGTTTTTGGGCCGGGAACGGAGACCGAAGCGGTCGCCGCTTCGATCCGCGAAGTAGTGGGGACGTAGTGGACGTCGTCACGCGGGCGTTGGACGGGGAGCGGCGCGCCCTGGCACGTCTACTCTCCTGGATGGAGAACGGAACGCCCGAGGGCCAGGAGGCGCTCGCTGCACTCTTTCCGCACGCCGGTCAGGCGCACGTCGTGGGGATCACCGGTGCGCCGGGCGCGGGGAAGAGCACGTTGGTCAATCAGCTGGCGCAAGAACTGCGCGAGCACGTCTCTCCGCTGGCTATCGTCGGTGTCGACCCCACCAGTCCCTATTCCGGCGGCGCCCTGCTGGGCGACCGCCTGCGGATGCGGGATCTGGTGACCGATCCTGATATCTTCATTCGCAGTATGGCCTCGCGCGGACATCCCGGCGGGGTGGCCCACGCGACCCGTGACGTGGTGACCGTGCTGGATGCTGTCGGCTTTCCCCTGGTGCTCGTCGAGACGGTCGGGGCGGGGCAGGCCCAGGTCGAAGTCGCGCGGGTGGCGCACACCGTCGTGCTGGTCGAGGCTCCGGGTATGGGCGACGACATCCAGGCGCTCAAGGCCGGCCTAATGGAGATCGCCGACGTCATCGTGGTCAACAAGGCCGATCGCCCCGAGGCCGCGCAGACGCTCCGCGCGCTGCGCTCGGTGCTGAAGGGCGCGCGGGCCGGTGGGCATCACGGCCCTGGAACCCAGGACGGGGAAGCGCAGAAACGAGAAGCTGCCTGGGAGGTCCCCATCCTCCAAACCTCGGCACTGGAGGGCAGCGGGATTACGGAGCTGGTCGAGACGCTCGCTCAACACCGGCGTCATCTGCGGACGAGTGGGCGCTGGGAGGCGCAGCTGGAGGAGCACGCCCGCGCCGAGGTGGAAGCGTGGCTGCAGCGCCACCTTATGCTGCGTCTCGAGGCGGAGGTCGGGATGACGCGGATCGAGAAACAGGTCGCGCGCGTGCTGCGTCGTCAGATCGACCCGGCGACGGCGGCGACGCAGCTGCTGGAGGATCTGCTGGGCGAAAGATGACCCTGCGGCTCTGGTTGGTACGGCACGGTGAGTCCACGTGGAACGCCGTCGGACGCTTCCAGGGCCGGGCCGATCCGCCGCTGACCGGACGAGGGTATCGGCAGGCCGTCTGCCTGGCACGCCGTCTTGTGAACGTGGAGGCGCAGGCGTTGTACGCCAGCCCGCTGCAGCGTTGCCGTCAGACGGCGCAGGTCATCGCTACGGCATTGAACCTTTCACCCAGATACGACGTGCGTTTGGAAGAGCTGCACTATGGTCGCGCGGAAGGGCTCACGTGGGATGAGATCCTGCGACGCTGGCCTGGGTTGCAGGCGCACGTTGGAGGTGACGATCTGTGGCGAGCGCATCTGCCCGGAGCGGAGTCGCTTTCTCACCTCGGAGGCAGAGTCAAGCGAGTGTTTGACGAGATTCTGCGCCGGCACGCCGGGGCGGGAGAGGTCGTTGTCGTGACGCACAGCGGGGTCCTGCGAGCGTTTCTCAGTCGGCTGCTGGACGTACGGTGCGGTTACGCTCCCGCTCTCCGGTTTGACAACGGTGCTCTGACACAGGTGACGTTCACGCCGCCGCAGCGGGTTGAAATTCGCTGCGTTAATGTGAAATCTCACTTGCGGCAGGAAGGTTGTTCTGGAGAGAGTCTCCATGGAGAGAATCACATAGGTAAGTTGGGAGGTTAACGATGCTTTATGAAGGCGAGAAGGTGCGGTTGCGACCTTCTGAACGTGAGGACCTGCCGCTGTTTGTGGAGTGGCTATCCAACCCCAGGATGCGGGAGTATATCACCATTCGCTATATCTCCCTGGCGATGGAAGAGCGCTGGTTTGAAGGGCTCGTCTCCAGCGTCGGGGGTGACGCGCCCCAACGTCTGCACTTCGTGATTGAGATTTTGGACGAGGAGCGACCCATCGGCGTGGTGGGCCTGGAGGACATCAACTGGCGCGTCCGCGAATGCGAGGTGGGCATTATCATTGGCGAATCTGAGTTCTGGGGCCAGGGCTACGGCACCGACGCCATGCGCACGGTGCTGGAGGTGGGCTTCCATTGGTATAACCTGCACCGCATCTTTCTCTATGTCGTCGAGGACAACGCGCGGGCGATTAGATCATACGAGAAGTGCGGCTTTGTCCACGAGGGACGTCTGCGCGATAAAGGGATCATCGCCGGAGAGTATCGAGATCTGTTGGTGATGAGCATGCTGGAGGATGAGTTCCGGCGTTAGGTTTATCGGGTGTCGAAGTAAAGGCGGTGTCGCGCGCGACGCCGCCTTTTTGCTGTATAAAACTACTTTCGTCGCATGTTGTCTATTCCGTCTCCTCGGGCATATCGCGGCTGGCGACCACGTCGATGCCGGTGCCCAGGGCGTCCGCCAGCACCACCTGCCCGATCTTCACCGGCGCCGCCACCTCCACCTGCCGGATGGCCTCCAGCAGCTCGAAGAT
>CAZCPK010000187.1:0-7929 GCA_964500755.1 uncultured Anaerolineales bacterium | reverse complement strand
GAGGAAGCCCCCGGCGAAACTGCCCCCCCGGTCGAGAAAGAAGTGCAACCGCCGGCCGAAGTGACGCCCATGGTCGAGGAAGAACCGGAACCCGCCGTGCAGCCAGAAGTGGGCTCGCTTGAAGAGCTGGAGCCTGTACCGGAAGCAGCGCCCCCCGAACCCGAGCGCACGCCGGAACCACCGGGGATCCCGGTACCGGACCTCAACATCCATGAACAGCTCACCTACGTCGAGGAAAATAAGACCGACTACACGGCGCGTCTACAGTTGGCCCGGGCGCTATGGGCGACCAACGAGCGCGAGGACGCCCTGGACCACTACACACGTCTTATCCGCACGGACGAGCTCATGGACGACGTGATCAACGACCTTCAGACCTACGCTGCGCTGGAAACGGACGATCCACGCCCCTTACAGACCCTGGGCGACGCCTACATGAAGCAGGGCGATATGAAAAAGGCGTTGGACACCTATCGACAGGCGATGAGCCGCCTCTAGATTCAGATGACCACAACCTCCGCTGTTCAAGCAGCGGAGGTTTATTTTTATATCGGCACACACCCAAGGAGGCACACTGGTGGAAAAATCACTGATTATTCTGAAGCCGGACGCCGTACAGAGAGGCCTGCTCGGTCGCATTATCAGTCGCATCGAGCGCCGGGGCCTGCGCGTCGCGGCGATGAAGATGATCTGGCTCGACCGGGAGCTGGCGGAACGACATTATGGGGAGCATAAGGGCAAACCTTTCTACGAACCGCTGCTCAAGTTTATCACGTCGGCGCCGGTGGTGGTGATGGTGGTTCAGGGACCCGAGGCCATCGCCGTCCTGCGAAAGATGATGGGCGTCACCAACAGCAAGAAAGCCGATCCCGGCACAATCCGGGGAGATTACGGCCTCTCCAATCGGCACAACCTGGTCCACGGATCGGATAGTCCGGCGTCAGCGAGTCGCGAAATCGCGCTCTTCTTCGAGCCGGAGGAGATCCACGACTATAAACGGGTCACCGAGCCCTGGGCCGATCCCGACGCGGCCTGGTGACGCTCGCCAAAACGGTAGTCGAACCAACGTCATCCAAACCAAAACCGGGCAGACACACTCCTGTGTCTGCCCGGCGTTTCTGATCCGCAAAACGAGAGGCTTGGCTACCCGAACTTGTAGGCCACGCCGTACCCACCGCGCGGCAGTTTCCAGCCGATATTCTGGTACGGACAGCCCACCCGGCAACTACCGCACTCCACGCAGCCCTGATAGGCGACCTGAATCTCGCCGTCGCTGCCCAGCGTGTAGACGTTGACCGGGCAGAAGTAGAGACAGGGCTTGTCCTCGCAACGCTGACAGATCTCGTGATCCTTGATCCACAGATGTGACTCTTCCTCGTCCACGAAATACTTGATCGACACCAGAAGATCATCCACGTAAACGTCGGGCAAGCTCGCATCCAGATCTTTGGGGAGTTGCTTGGCCTCGAACGCATCACCTTTTTTCATTACCATCCCATCACCGCCCTTCCCATGGAGATGAAGTCACCCGCGGCCTTGAACAGCGATCGACGGCTGGTCAGGGCCTGGAAAATTTCGTTGAACAACTTGCGTTTTGGCTTGCCGTACGCGCTGAAGAAGCCGCCCAAGGCGTCGTTGAGGAACGCGGGATAGGTGCCCATGAATTCGGGGTGGTTTTCCAGGAAGCGGGAGAAGTTGCGGTACTGTTTGAGATCCTGGAGGATGAAACTCTCCCGAAGCCGCTCGCCGTAACGGGCCATGAACTGCGCCGAGAAATCGCCCCGCTCGTGCGCCGCGACCGCCGTCTCGGCAGCGACCTTGCCGGAGATAATGGCCATGTTCGTGCCTTCCCAGTGTAGCGCATTGACCATAGCAGCGGCGTCGCCGGTCACCATCGCGCCCCCCGTCGAGAGGTGCGGCATATCCCGCCAGCCGCCCTCGGGGATCAGGTGACCACCGTACTCCAGCAGCTGCCCACCCTCGACCAGCGGCGCGATAGCCGGATGCTCGAGGTAGCGTTGGAGCACCTCGTACGGGCGCAGGCGATATTCCGCCAGCGTGTTGAGCATCATGCCCAGGCCGACGGAGAGCGTCTTCTTGTTGGTATAGACAAAGCCCATGCCGGGCAGACCCAAGGAGACATCTCCCAGCACCGAGACCGCCACCCCGTGATCCGAGTCAGGCAGCCCAAACCGGGCGTTGATGTCCGCCGCGGGAACCGAGACGACCTGCTTGAACGCCAGCGCCATGTGCGCCGGCTCCAGATCGTGGTCGATCAGCCCCAGCTTCTGCGTCAGCAGGTTATTCACACCCTCACAGACGATGATCACCGGAGCGTAGATCTCACCCGCGAGCCGATCCGTAACCACACCTTTGACCTGACCGCTGCTGTCGCGGATAAAGTCGACGACCGTGGTCTTGGGAATAAGAAACGCGCCCGCTTCCTGCGCCTGCTCGGCCCACCAGAGATCGAAATCCGCGCGCAACGCCGTGTAAGCGTCGGGCACCTCGCCCGCCAGCTTCCCCCCCTGGGTGACCATCTTGGTCAGCCCGTCTTGGGAAAGGAACCAGAAGCCGGCCTCGGTGACGGGGCGCTCAAACTTGGGGCGGCGCTCCATAAAGTCGGGCAGGACTTCCTCAATCGCGTGCGTGTAAATGGCGCCGCCGAAGTAGTTCTTTCCACCGGGCTTCTTGCCCCGCTCCACGAGCGCGACGTCGAGCCCTTCGCGCGCCATCACCATCGCCGCGGCGGAACCGGCCAACCCGGCGCCCACGACGACGGCGTCAAATTCAATACGTTCTTGCGTCATGCCACAGCCTCCTGCGTCTTAAGCGCCTTGATCTTTTCGAGCATCGCCGGGATCACTTCAAAGAGATCTCCCACAATGCCGACGTCGGCGATCTCGAAGATCGGAGCATTCGGATCGTTGTTGATGGCCACGACAAAGTCGGAGTTCTGCATCCCAACCTTGTGCTGCAGGGCTCCGGAGATACCGGCCGCAATGTAGAGTTTGGGACGGACCGTCTTGCCGGACTGCCCGACCTGATGGGCGTAATCGATCCAGCCCGCGTCGATGCAAGGGCGCGACGCGCCCACGACACCGCCCAACGCATTGGCCAGCTTCTCGATCAGCGCGAAGCCGTCCGGGGAACCGAGCCCGCGCCCACCGGCTACAATGACGTCAGCGTATTCGATGTTCACGCTTTCGCCCTGGGAGCGAATGATCTCCAGAATGCAGGCCATCGCCCCATCCTCGGTCATGTCAAAGGACTCCCGCACGATCTCGCCCGCGGCGTCGGGGGTAAACTCAGGCATGGGGAAGACCCGGGGCCGCACGCTCGACATCTGCGGCTGATGTTTGCGACAGACGATGGTCGCCATAATATTGCCGCCAAAGGCCGGACGGGTCGCCAGCAGCAGCTTTTTCTTGGCGCCCTTAACGTCGCCCATCTCCAACCTGGTGCAATCGGCTGTCAGGCCGGTCCGCAGGGCGGTCGCCACTGCGCCGGCTAGATCGCGGCCCAGCGTAGTCGCACCGATGAGAAAGACCTCTGGCTCGTGCTGCTCAGCGACCCTGGCGATACCCTTGTAGTAGGGACAGTTACGATAGCTCTTCAGCACCGGGTCGTCCAGCAGATAGACCCGGTCGGCGCCGTACCCCAGCGCCTCCTCCGCGATATCCTCCACCTCATGCCCCAGCAACACCGCCTCCACGGCAACCTCGTCGCCAACGGCCTCGGCCTCCTCCGCAACCTGTGCGGCTAGCCCTCGGGCCACGCCCAACAACTCCCAGGAAACGGGATGAACTTCTCCTTCCTCCTGCTCAACGAAGACCCAGAAACGTCGAACGCTCACGCTGCACCTCCCAGGATCTCCTGCAACACACCGGCTTCGTCGGCCTTCTTGAAGGTCTCGTCGACCGCCTCCCCTACCCCCACCTCGCGCGTATTGATCTTCTCACCCGCTTCCGGCAAGGGCGGCGTCCCCATCTGATAGACGATGGTAGGCGACCCCCGGACCCCCACTTTCCCCTTCTCGAACTCCACCGGACCGTCCATGGTCCACTTTTCGGGATCGTACTTCAGCGAGCGAATCAGATCCGGCAAGGGCGCGTAAGGGATCTCGGCGATCTCCTTCTCGCAGGTGAGCAGCGCGGGCAGCGGCGTCTCCACCACCTCCGTCCAGCGCTCCGTGCGCCGTTCGACGACCACACGCCGCGCGTCCAGATCGATCTCGCGGATCTTCACCGCGTAGGTGAGGATCGGCAAATCGAGCCGCACGGCGACGCCCGGTCCAACCTGAGCCGTGTCCCCATCGATGGCCTGTTTGCCAAAGAAGACCAGGTCCACGGGATCTTCCTCGTGAATCGCTTCGATGGTCTGCGCCAGCACGTACGAGGTCGCCAGCGTATCCGCGCCCGCGAACTTGCGGTCAGTGACAAGCACGCCGCGATCGGCGCCCAGCTCCACGGCCTCGCGGAGGGTGGTGATAAACGAAGGCGGACCCATGGAGATCACGGTCACTTTGCCTCCGAGGCGCTGCTTCCACTTGACGGCCTCCGCCAGGGCGTGCGCATCGTAGGGATTCATGATAGCCGGTACTCCCTCCCGCACCAAGTTACCCGTCTCCGGGTCGATGCGGATGTTGGTGGTATCCGGCACTTGCTTGACAGCCACAAGGGCGTGGAACAAAGTGCACCTCCTACTGAATGTAATGATACGTTGAATTATAAAGCGCTGCCATAATTGAGGGCTATTTCGATATCCTCCAATCGATCGCCAGCGTGATTATCACAGTACCGAAGACGTGCCCGCCAAACCGCCCACGAGGCATACGAGAGTGGTACGCTTCATTTATGCCCTGACGCCGTCCCGATATCCGCTGCTCACCCGGTCATTTTATCCAGATCACGGTAATGTGCAACAAACCGTCTCGGCAAGATTACGACATCAGGAATTAGAGGTAATGTAACTCCCGCGCACGGGAACGTAACTCCCCACGGAAGTCAGGGTGGGCGATGCCGATCAACGCCTCGGCACGTTGACGCACCGACTTGCCGTAAAGATTGACCGCACCGAACTCCGTGACGATCCAGCGCACGTGATTGCGGGTCGTGACCACTCCCGCGCCTTCTGTCAACATGGGGACAATGCGGCTGCGCGTGCCGCTCTTGGCCGTGCTCGGTAACGTGATGATGGGCACGCCGCCCTCGGAACGGCCGGCGCCGTAGATAAAATCCAGCTGTCCCCCGACCCCGCTGTAGATCCGGGGACCGAGGCTATCGGCACAGACCTGTCCCGTCAGATCGACCTCGATGGCGCCGTTGATCGCCACCTGGCGATAGTTCTGCCCCACGATGCAGGGATCGTTGACGTACTCCGTGGGATGCAGCTCCACCAGCGGGTTTCTCTCCACCCAGCGATAGAGAGCGCGTGAGCCCAGCAAGAAGCCGGCAACCAGCTTGCCCGGATGCAACGTCTTACGCGCGCCCGTGATCACACCCTTTTCCACCAGGTGCACCACGCCATCGGAAAAGAGCTCCGAGTGAATCCCCAGGTCCTTCTTGTCCTCAAGGTAGGGGAGCACAGAATCGGGGATCGCACCGATGCCCAGCTGCAGCGTGGCCCCGTCGGGGATAAGCGCAGCCACGTGGCCGGCGATGGCCTCCACCACCGGATTGTCGCCCGTGGCGTTCATCGCAAATTGCTGTAAGGGCGCGTCGGTCTCCACGATGTAGTCCAGGTCGTCGACGTGAACTAACGTGTCGCCAAAGATATAGGGCATCTGCGCGTTGATCTGGGCCACCACCACGTCGGCAGATTCGACCGGAGACTTCGCCAGACCGGTCTCGAGGCCGAAGGAACAGTACCCGTCCTCGTCGGGCGGGGAGAGATGCGCAAAGGCGACGTCGACCGGCAGTACGTCCTCCGTGAAGAGTCTTGGATACTCCGAGAGCAACACAGGCGTATAGTCGGCCCGGCCCTCCCAGACGCTCTTCCGGACGTTGTGCCCGAGGAAGACGATATTGCTGCGCAGATGCCCGTCCAGGGCAGGGTCGATCCAGGAGGCCGGTCCGACCGTCAGCGTCTGAGTCAGCTCTACGTTCTGGACCTGCGGCGCGTACGCCAGGAGCGCGTCGACGAGGGGCCGGGGAACGCTGCAGTTACCCGTCAGAAAGACGCGACAGCCCGAGGTGACCGTCGCGGCGACGGCGTCCGCCGCCGCGACGACTTTCTGTTCATAGCGCGCCCGCCAGGTCATCTAGAGGACGCTCTTCAGATTATCGTCCACCACGTCCCCGCTGCGCAGGACGACGGCGTTATTGAGGGCCTCCTCCTGCGCGAAGGCGGTCGCGGGCCCGGACTCCACCACCTGTTGAATGTAGGGCCAGGCGGCGTTGTTGAAGGCGTGGGTCGACGTGCGCGGAACGGCGCCCGGCACGTTGGGCACGCAGTAATGGACGATGTCCTCCTCGACGTAGGTCGGGGATTCAAAGGTCGTCGGGCGGCTCGTCTCGGCGCAACCGCCATGATCGATGGAGAAATCAATAAGTACAGCGCCGCGCCGCATCGTCCGCAACATCTGGCGAGTGATAAGCGTGGGCGCCCGTTTGCCGGGCACTCGCACGGCGCCGATCACCACGTCGGCAAAGCGGGTGAGGTAGGCGATATTGAAGTCGTGGGAGATCATGGTGGTGATCCGTCCCTGGAAGTGGTTGTCAAGTGTGCGCAAACGCTCCAAGGATGGACTCAGGACGAAGACTTTGGCGCCCAATCCCAGGAAAGCGCGGGCCGCGTTGGTTCCCAGTACGCCCCCCCCAAGAATGACGACTTCGCCGGCAGAGACGCCGGGCACCCCATTAAGCAACACGCCCCGCCCGCCGTGGGTGCGCATCAGCAAATTGCCGGCGATATAGGGGGCCATGCGCCCGGTGACCTCGCTCATCGTCTGCAGAATAGGGTATCGCTTCTCACTCTGCGAGACGAGCTCGTAGGCCACAGCCGTCACCTTGAGATCGATCAACGCCGCGACCTCCTCCTTCGGCGCCGCCATCAAGCCCAGGAAACCCATCAAGACCTGCCCCTGACGCATCCAGTCGATCTCTTCCATCGTCGGACGGAGCACCTTGAGGATCAGATCCGCGTTGGCATAGACGTCCTGTCCGCCCTCAACGATCTTCCCACCCAAGCGCTCGTAATCGTAGTCGGCAAATCCAGCCGCGCTGCCGGCGCCGGCCTCGATGTAGCACGTATGACCGGCCTTGGTCAGCAGACTTACGCCGGCGGGCGTCAATCCTGCCCGCTCTTCACCAGCTTGTCGCTCCTTTGGAATCCCGATGTGCATGTCTCTGCTCCTTTACCACCTATATCAATGGATACCAGACTACCGTGAGTTATCGTTGTGTAGGACCCAACGACAACCCCACAGACTAGGAGATCAATCAATCCCCACTATCTCAAATTCCGGATCGCCGCATGGGGGCATCCAACAGCCTACCAAACCCAGAGTAACAGAGAACCACGCCCAACACAAGTGCCGGGCGTATCTTCCGCTCTCACAAATGTCACTTGTCGACAGGGGCCGGCGTTTCCACTTCCGGCAACGTCCCTGACCGCGTCAGCGCGGAGAGAAGCGCTTCCAGGTTGGCCTCCCGTACAGTGACGACGCCCGTGCCCAACGACGCATGCACCAGGCCTTGGAGCTCCTCATCCTCCAACACCTCCGGGTCCTGAACTCGCAAGACCCAGAGACGCGCGAGGCGGGAAGCGCGAGGGGCACTGTCCCGACTGTCGTGTGAGGAGGCCGCAGCAAAACGGAGACTGCCTCCCTCGTTTCCGCCCAGTGAACGGCTACGGGCGCGGCGATCTCGGTGGTCATTTGCAGCTGTTGACGCTGGCCGCCCGACGTCACCGCGAGGGCGCGGGCTG
>CAZCPK010000186.1:0-7967 GCA_964500755.1 uncultured Anaerolineales bacterium | reverse complement strand
TAATAGACCGGTACGTTGCTATTCAAAAGTGTCAACCTATTTCCGAACCTTCCCTTTTTCTGACCTACTTAGCATTAGTTATTTGACATACTGATCTAGCTATGTTAAAATGAAAGTGATGTGAAAACGTTTCCATACCACTTTCATGTCTGGCTCGAGACGCGCAGTCAGTGAGGAACGCGATATGCCGGACGACCGTGACAAGCAGAAGCGGGTGACCATTGGGGACGTCGCCGAGCGGGCAGGGCTTTCGCCGGCGACGGTTTCGCGTGCGCTGAACAAGAGCGGGTACGTGAGCGAGGACGCGCAACAGCGCATCGAGGAGGCCGTCGCCGAACTTGATTATCAGCCCAACTGGATGGCGCGTTCCCTGCGTGGCAAGTCATTTCACTCCATCGGCTTAATCATCCCCGATATCCTGAATACCTTCTATACCAACGCTGCGAACGCTGTGGCCGAGGCGCTGCGACTCGATGGCTACGAGCTCATTCTTTGCCTTAACAACGAAGATCCCGAGATCGATCTGGGGTACCTGAAAACGCTCTGGCAGAAGCAGGTCGACGGCATTATCTACGTTCATCCGGCGCAAGGCGATAACTCGCGCTTCGTGCGGCGGTTGGCGCAGGATGGCATGCCCATCGTGGAGCTGACTCGTCAGAAGGAAGAGGGGCTGCTGGACGCCGTACTGACCGACGACTTCCGCGGCGCGTATCAGGTGACCGAGCATTTGCTGAGGTTGGGCCATCGCCGTATCGCCTTCGTCGTCGGGCGCACGGAACTTTCTACCGGCCGCCGACGCGTCGATGGCTATCGACGGGCGTTGGAAGACGCGGACATTGTCGTCGAGCCCGAGTTGCTGCGCGTCGGTTCCTTCACCCGGGAGCACGGTGAGGCGGCGGCACGGGCGCTTCTGTCGTTGCCAGAACGACCCACAGCCATCTTCGCGGGCAGCAATCGAATTCTGGTGGGATTGCTCTACGGGTTGCGTTGCCAGGGCGTGGACATCCCGCTGGACTTTTCGGTGGCGACTTTTGACGACGCCGAGTGGCTGGGCGTCTGGCGCCCGTCCATCACCGCCGTCAACGTCGCCATCGGCGAGATGGCCCAATTGGCCGTGGATCTGTTGCTGCGGCGCATCGCCTGCCCGGAGAAGAAGCCGGTTACCTACCGTTTGAGCACCACGTTAATCGAGCGAGCGTCATGTGACGTTCCAACGTTTTAACATGTAACTCGCAACCTGTAACTTGCAACCTGTAACTTGTAACTCATATCACAAGGAGGACAAAATGGAATACCGATCATTAGGACGCACGGGTGTACAGGTCAGCGAACTCTGCCTGGGCTGCATGAACTTTGGAGGGAAGACCTCGCCGGAGGATTCCTACGACATCATCGACCGCGCCATCGACGCCGGTATCAACTTCCTCGATACGGCCAACGTCTACAGCCGGGGGCGCAGTGAGGAGGTCGTCGGCGAGGCGCTGAAGCGCAACGGTCAGCGCGACCAGATCGTGCTGGCGACCAAGGTCCACGGGCGGATGGCCGACGACGATCCTAACGCCTGGGGCAACCACCGCCGGCACATCATCGAGCAGTGCGAGGCCAGTTTGCGCCGCCTGCAGACCGATCACATCGATCTCTACCAGATCCACCGCCCGCAGTCGGACGTTCCCATCGACGAGACATTACGCGCGCTGGACGATCTGATCCGCGCGGGTAAGGTGCGCTACGTGGGCACCAGCACCTTCGCCGCGTGGCAGGTGTTGGAATCGCTCTGGGCCTCGAAGGAGCTGGGGCTCAACCGCTTTATCTGCGAACAACCGCCGTACAACTTGCTGGATCGTCGCATCGAGCGGGAGTTGTTGCCTATGGCGCAGACCTACGGCATCGCGACGATTCCGTGGAGCCCGCTGGCCGGCGGACTGCTGACGGGTAAGTATCGCCGCGGCGAGGAAGCGCCGGAGGGCGCGCGCTACGCAGACGTCGAGGGCAAGCCGTGGATGGAGCGCCGCATGGTCGAGGGGATCTACGACGTCGTGGAGTTCCTGGATCCCATCGTCGAGGAGAAGGGCTGCACCATGGCGCAGTTCGCGTTGGCCTGGGTCCTGCATCAGCCGGGTGTCACCAGCCCCATCATCGGACCGCGCACCATGGAGCAGCTGGAGGATAATCTCGGCGCTATAGAGATTGAGATCACCGACGAGGATCGCAAGGTCATCGATGGTCACATCGCGCCGGGCAGCATGGTCGCGCCGTTCTACGAGGCGGACTTCGGCCCGCACGACTATCGCTGGTAAGGCCAGGCTGGATGCTGGATACTTGATGCTGGATACTTGATGCTGGATACTTGATGCTGGATACTTGATGCTGGATAGGGTAACCTTCAACTTATAACTTGTAACCTTTAGCTTCTTGTCTGGAGGATATGATGATTCCGAAGAAGAAATTTGGTCGGACCGGGCACATGAGTTCCCGCACCATTTTTGGCGCGGTGGCGTTGGCTGCGGTCTCGCAGGATGAGGCGAATGAGACGATTGAAATGCTGCTGGAACGGGGCGTCAATCACATCGACGTGGCCCGTTCTTACGGCGACGCGGAGCTCAAGTTGGCGCCTGCGCTCAAGCAGTACCGCGACGAGTTCTTCCTGGCGACCAAGACCGAGCGTCGCACCTACGACGACGCCTGGCGTGAGCTTGAGGAGTCGCTGGAGCGGATGGGCGTCGACGGCGTCGATCTCTGGCAGATGCACTTCCTCATCGGTGAGGAGGAGTGGGAGACGGCCATGGGACCCGACGGTGCGCTTAAGGCTTTCACCGAGGCGCGAGAGCAAGGTGTCGTGCGTTATCTCGGTGTGACGGGACACGAGCTGGTCGTTCCCCAGACGCACATGCGTAGTTTGGAACGCTTCGATTTTGATTCTGTGTTACTACCTTACAACTACCCGCTTGATCAAAACCCGGAGTACGCTGCCGATTTCGAGGCGTTGGTAGCGATGTGTGAGGAGCGCAACGTCGCCGTGCAGACGATCAAGTCGCTGGCGCGGCGTCGCTGGCCCGAGGATGTGGAGCACACCCACGCCGTCTGGTATCAGCCTCTCACGGAGCAGGAGGCCATCGATAAGGCCGTGCACTGGGTACTGGGCGATGCGCGCGTCTTCCTCAACACCTCAGGCGACGTCGATCTCCTGGTTAAGATCCTGGACGCCGCCGAGCGCTTCGAGGCGCGTCCTTCGGACGAGGAGATGGATGCTCTGGTCGAGCAGTACGATATGGAGCCGCTCTTTACTTGATGCTGGATGCTTGATGCTGGATGCTTGATGCTGGATGCTGGATGCTGGATGCTTGATGCTTGATGCTGGATGCTGGATGCTTGGCATTGAACGTGTCACGTCTTACGTTTCACGCTTCACGTCGTAGATCACGCAACACGCACTACGCGGCACGTTTCACATAAGAGAACCCGGAGGCTAGAAATGGACTATCGTTACTTGGGCCGTACCGGCCTGAAAGTCAGTGAATTGTGTCTCGGCGCCATGACCTTTGGGCGCGAGACGTCGGAAGAGGATAGTTACACTTTGCTGGATGCCTTTGTGGGGGCGGGCGGTAACTTCATTGACACCGCCAACGTCTACAGCCGGGGCGTCTCGGAGACCATCGTGGGACGTTGGCTGAAGGAGCAGCGCCGTGAGGACTACGTCATCGCCACCAAGGTGCGCTTCCCCATGGGCGACGGCCCCAACGACCAGGGATTGAGCCGCAAACACATCCTGGCGTCGGTCCATGAGAGCCTGCGCCGTCTGCAGACCGATTACATCGACCTCTACCAGATCCACGCCTGGGACCCGGGCACGCCCATCGAGGAGACGTTGGGCACGCTGCACAAGCTGGTGGGCAGCGGCAAGATCCGCTACATCGGCGCCAGCAATCTCACCGGGTGGCAACTGCAGACGTTCATGGAGTTGAGCTACCAGATGGGCTGGGAGGGTTTTGTCTCCCTGCAGCCGCTCTACAACCTGTTGGATCGCTCCATTGAGTGGGAGTTGATCCCCGTTTGTGAGAACGAGGGCATCGGCGTGATCCCTTGGAGCCCGCTGCGCGGTGGTTGGCTCAGCGGCAAGTACCATCGCGGGATGGAGGGGCCGCCCAAGGGAACGCGCGTCGAGAAGGCCGAGGAAGAGGGCTGGAGTGAATCCTGGAGCGCCTACAACAACGAGCATACCTGGTCCGTCATCGACGAGCTCTTTGCCGTCGCCGAGGAGGCTGACAAGACCCCGGCGCAGATCGCGCTCAACTGGGTGCTGAACCGTCCGGGCATCACCGCGCCCATCATTGGCGTGCGCAAGATGTCGCACCTGCAGGACAACCTGGGTGCCGCCGAGTTCACGCTCACCGACGAGCAGATGGCGCGCCTCACCGAGGTCAGCGCCAAACAGTTGCCCTATCCCTACGACATCATGGAACGTGTGGCGGAGCAGCGCGGGCGTGACTGAGTCTCAGTCAGGAGATCCTTAGCCATTGCGGGGCTTATCGGCACGTAAATCTCTAAGCGTTGATAAGCCCCCTGTGTCGTTATTGACACTCTATCGTGGGACGTGCGCACTGAGATGACTGGACATACCTGCATTCGTATATTGAACCGGTCATTTTCACTCCTTCGAAAGCGTGTTGCGCCTGGCTAATTCCCGATGCGTAATTTTAGATACTTTTCTATTGGGAGGTTTATCGTGACAAACGGATGTCATAATAAGATTCTTAGAGTCGATCTCTCCACGCGTGGGATCGACGTGGAGGAACCCGGCGAGGAGTTCTTCCGCACCTATCTCGGCGGCTGGGGGCTGATCGGTTATTATCTGCTCAAGGAGACGCCGCTCGGCGTCGATCCTCTGGGTCCGGATAATTTGTTAATCTTCGCCACCGGCGTGGTGACCGGCGCGCCGACCGGCGGCAGCGGGCGCAGTGCCGTGGGTGCCAAGTCGCCGCTGACCGGCGGCTTTGGCGAGGGCGACGTTGGCGGCTTCTGGGGCGCGGAGCTCAAGCAGGCCGGCTGGGACGCCATCGTCATCACCGGGCAGGCCGAGACGCCCGTCTACCTCTGGATTCACGACGACGAAGTTGAGATCCGCGACGCCACCGCCCTCTGGGGTAAGGAGACCGCCGAGGTCGAGGCCGCGTTAAAGGACGAGCTCGACGAGGGGCGCCTGCGCGTGGCGCAGATCGGCGTCGCTGGGGAGAACCAGGTGCGCTACGCCAGCGTCATGCACGACGTCAACCGCGCCGCCGGGCGGACGGGATTGGGCGCCGTTATGGGAAGTAAGAAGCTCAAGGCCGTGGCGGTCCGCGGCACCGGCAAGCCCCGGCTGGCCGACCGCGACCGGGTCCGTGAGCTCTCCCGCTGGCTGGTGGAGAACTTCCGCGACGGCTGGACGCTGCGGCTGCATGAGCACGGCACCGCCGGTGGGCTGCTGAGCCTCAATCAGATGGGCGGCTTGCCCACGCGGAACTTTCAGGACGGTCACTTCGAGGACGCCGAGGCCATCGACGGGCACACCATGACCGACACGCTGCTGGTGGGGCGCGATACCTGTTTCAGCTGTCCCATCACGTGCAAGCGCAAGGTCGAGGCACACGGGCGCTACGAGGTGCGCCCGGAGTACGGCGGCCCGGAGTACGAGACCGTGGGGGCTTTCGGCTCCAGCTGCGGCGTCGACGACCTGGAGGCCGTCGCCTACGCCAACCAGCTCTGCAACGCCTACGGCCTGGACACCATCTCGACGGGCATGACCATCGCCTGGGCCATGGAATGCTTCGAGCGCGGCCTGCTCACCACCGAGGAGACGGGCGGACAGGCGCTGCACTTCGGCGACGCTGAGGCCATGCTGGCGCTGGTCGAACAGATTGCGCACCGTGAGGGTTTTGGTAACGTCCTGGCCGAGGGTTCGCTGCGTGCAGCGCGCCGTCTCGAGGTAGGGGAGGCGTACGCCATGCAGGTCAAGGGCCAGGAGGTGCCCATGCACGAACCGCGCATCAAATTCGCCCTGGGCCTGGGCTATGCCACCTCGCCGACCGGCGCGGACCACATGCACAACATTCACGACGTCAACTACACGGCAGAGGCGGGGATTGCGAGCGTCAAGCCTTTCGGTATCCTGGAGCCGCTCGCCGCCGACGACCTGGGACCCGAAAAGGTCCGTCTGGCGAAGTACGAGATCGACTGGCAGGTCTTCTGGAACTGTCTGGGGCTCTGTATGTTCATGCCCTACAGTAAAACCCAGATGCGCGATCTGGTGCAAGCCGTGACCGGTTGGGAGACTTCGCTCTTTGAACTGGCGAAGGTCGGGGAGCGAGCGCTGGCGCTGGCCCGTGTCTATAACTACCGCGAGGGAATGACCGCCGAGGACGACATGATGCCGTGGCGGTTTGCGGAGCCCTTCGACAGCGGACCGACGGAGGGCGTCAACGTGCCCAAGTCGGAGATGGCGGCGGCGCTCGATCTCTACTACAAAATGCGCGGCTGGGACCATGAGACCGGGGCGCCGACCGTGGCGAAACTTCACGAGCTGGGTCTAAGTTGGCTCGCACCGCTGGTGACTGAATCGTAAGGCACGCTCTCTATACCGTAAAGCCCCCGGTTCTTCAGCCGGGGGCTTTGCATGTAGAAGTGGCGAATTCACTCATCTCCTTCTGAATGAACCTTCGTTGGGCCAATCCGGTATTTATTATGTTGCGCTTTCCTCCTCCTAACTCCGATAGGGACGAGGGCGGTGCACTTATCCTGTGTATTTGAGAGCGCTTCGAAGGGAAAGAAATACTATGCTGTTTCTCCGGTGGGGACCGCTAGCTGAGCGTGCAGGTGTCGAATGCGAAATATAGTTCGCCGCGTTATCGGTGCCCTATTTCTCCTGACTGGTCTTGCGGGCATGATATTCCTTGCCTGCTATCTGAGCCGGGATCTTACGATCTGGATCTTTGGGCGTCATACGCCTGCCTACGTGACGGAGAAATGGGTGGAACGTACGGAGGCGAGTACCGACGAGGAGCTGGAGTTCAACTACTTCTTGGAATACGTTTACCGCACGCACGCCGGTAAGGTGTTGACGGCTACCAAGTCCGTCTCGGTGCGGGAATGGGGCGGCGCCTTGCCACGCCTCCGAGTAGAAGACGCGGACAAACCGGTCTGGCTGGGCGAAAAGATGCTGGCTCAGGAGGAACCGGTGGACGTCGTCTACTTCCCGCTCTATCCGGCCCACAATCGGATCGACGATTCGCGCTTTGTACCGTTGTTGCTGCTCTCCTACGTACCCCTGGTGGGCATCACGCTGGCCTTGCTGGCCCTGGGTCGGTTCTGGCTGGAACTGGATCCTCATCTCCTTAGACGTAATTGAAGAATCGTCTACATCTTACGTCGTCTGCTGCTCCGCCGAGTACGCGATGGTCTCTTAGAAGATGTGGATTGGTGTGCCCACGCGGCAGTCGCTCTGGATAAAGCTGTCCTCGTACCCGCCGATGGGGTGCACCCAGCGATAGAGCCAGCGGGCCGCCTCAATGGGGACGTTGAGGCAGCCGTGGCTGCGCCGGATACCAAAGTCGTTGTGCCAGTAGGTTCCGTGGATGGCGGTGCCGTCTAGATCGAAGAAGAGGTTCCAGGGTACGCCCGGCAGGTCGAAAATGTCATTGGGGTCGGGATAATCCTCCTCGTCCATGCCCTCATGGGGGACGTTGGCCATGTGACGGGAAGCTTGTTTGAGCAAGATGCACTTTTCGCCTCGTTCCGTCTCGGTGGGCCCTGCCATGCCCGAAGCAAAGGGCGTGGAGAAGACGATCTCGTCCCCTTCATAGCAGGTGAGAAGCTGTGCCGTCAAGTCGGCTTCCAGGCGTTTATTGCCCTCGAAAGGATGTAGCGGCGCCATCTCCTCGCGCGGTACTCGGCGTATGTCCCGGGCTAGTACCCATTGGTGACTGATCTGACCG
>CAZCPK010000185.1:0-7976 GCA_964500755.1 uncultured Anaerolineales bacterium | reverse complement strand
CAATTTGGCTGAAACATGCTCTATTTTGACCAAAGAATCTGGCCTATAACAACTTGGTCCAATGATCACGTGCTCCATGGATGCAAAAGGACGCGACGGAGTAGGAGAACTCTAGGAAATCCACGCGCAGTTTTTCGCGTCCGTTGACTTATCTTGGACAGCGTTGCTTTGCCCCACGGAGACCTCCTCGAGAACTGCCGGGATTGATAAGGTTAAGGGGGGGCGACATTTCGGGCACCGAAGCGTCCGTGTAACTCGGTGACGAAATTTCGTGCTGGGACGACGATCTCCAGCATTATCTCTGCCGAGAAAGACGTTTCAGGAGAGGAGCGGGCCGCTCTGTCTACCCGGGACGTGCGGGCGGGAAACCGCCCGCTAAGGGTCTAGTCGGTCAGAACATCCTCTTGGAGGGCGCGTTTCAGGAATTTCTTCCCCGATTCGCAGTGTGCGCACAGTTCCTCGAGAACCCTATCCAGATTCCGCTCCTTTAGCGCTTTCAATAGGAGGCGGTGATTGGCTACGGAGGTCTTCTGAGTGCTGATAGGGGTACCCCGTCGCGCCCCAAAGTGATTGAGAACTTCCCATTGCGTCATAATCTGTCTCCAGAAGTCGATCAAGCGGGAGTACCCCGCCCGCGCACAGATGTACTCGTGGAACTCTCTGTCGGTGTGGATCACGTCCACAAGACGCATTTCGCTCATGGCTTCTTCATAGGTATCTAGAATTCTCTCTAAATTAGAAAAATCCTCCTCGGTCAGCTCGTCGATGACCTGTTCCACAGCCAGGGACTCAAGTGAAGAGCGCAGGCGGACGATCTCCTCCACGTCTTTTGCACAGGGTTTCCATACCCGGCTGGTACGCCCGGTGTCCTGCACAACAACGCCCTCCCGCTCCAGGCGGTGCAGCGCTTCCCGCACGGGACTTCGACTGACCCCCAGCTGTCTGGCGAGCGTGGTCTCTACCAGTTTACTGCCCGGGGAAAACTCGCCCGTGATGATCGCGCGCCGGATGCGATCGGTCACTCGATCGGCTAAAGTATTCTGTGTAAGGGGTTGAATTGCCATAGGTATCTTCCTTTTTGTATACAGTATACTAAATACATAGCGCGTTTGTCAAGCTGTTTTTCGAGCAATTTCTCAAAAAAACCGTTAATTCACACCAGAAGCACCGTATTTTCCTACTTAACGTCCCTTCTCTACCCTCTCAGGCGGTTGATGGCGGGCAAAAAACTTCTATAAGATATAATTTCAGTTTGAAATTAACCAAACCTCTTGACAAGTCTGTCGCAAATCTGTATACTGTATACAGAATCCAATCTAACGCTCGTCTTACGGAATTACCCGCCCAACTTTTTATAGGATTCTTATGGGAATTTAGGTGAAATGTCACCCAAAAACCACTAAGAACGTTTTATAGTTCACAACCTCGCCAGAAACAAAGGAGTGTCTATGTCGAAGTTAACCGTCAAGATTGGTCTCGTCCCCTCTTATCGGGGCGGATGGGGAAAAATCCCTGAATGGTGTCTCAAAATGCGAAAAAACGCCATATCCGCCCTGAATCAGATAGAGGGGCTGGAATTGGTGGTGCCCGAACCGTCGCCGGAGGATGGGAAGACGTTGGACCCGCACCAGGGCTACGTCCCCGGAGGCGCCGTGGGCAGTCTAGACCAGGGTGAAGCCGTCGCCGAATATTTTATGCGAGAAAAGGTGGACGGCATTATCGTCTGCGCGCTGAACTTCGGGGATGAGCGGTCCGTTGCCAAGATCGCGGAGAAGGTACAGGTGCCGGTGCTGCTCTACGCCACCAAAGAACCCCCCGCCCGTGACGACGCCAGCCTGGCCCGCGTCTCCGACTCCTACTGCGGCACGCTCTCCATCGCTTCCGGCCTGTACCGGCGCAAGATCCCCTTCCACTTTGCAGGCATCTTCTTCCACCAGGATTCAGAGTTTATCGAGGAAGTTAAGGCGTACGTGCGCGCCGTCTCGGTGGTGAAGAACCTCAAGGGCGCGCGCATCGGTCAGATCGGGGTCCGCCCCCCCACCTTTGAGACGGTCGGGTACGACGAGATCGCCATGATCAAGAAATTTGGGCAAAACGTGATCTACAAGGAGCTCTCCGAGATCGTCTTGCGGGCCAAAAGTTACGTAGACGACAATCCCGACGTCCAGCGAGTCATTGAGAACTTCCGCGCCACCGTCGATGAGATCACGGTAGCCCCTGACTGGTTGCTCAAATCCGCCAAGATGGAAGTGGCGCTGGCGGAGTTCTGGAATCAGAACCGGCTCTCGGCCATGGCGATGCAGTGCTGGCCGGCCATTCAGGGCATGTGGGAGATGTCGGTCTGTGCGCTCTTCGGACGGATGACGCAGCGCGATATGTTGACGGCCTGCGAGACGGACGTCATGGGCGCGCTGGCCATGTTGACCAATTACAGCGCGGCGCTGGGCGAGACCCTCCCCCACTTCGTGGACTGGACGATCCAGCACCGTGAAGACCCCAACGTCCTCCTCTCCTGGCACTGCGGGAATGCCCCCATCTCCCTGGCGGCCGAGGATCAGAAGACGGGGCTGCGCACTCGACTGGACATGAAGGGGGAACAGATCAGTGAGACAGACGACAAGATGTCTGCCCTCTATCAGTTCCAACTAAAGCCCGGCAAGGTCACCTTCTGCCGCCTGGCGGAATATGACGACGAGTGGAAGATGCTGATCGCCCCCGGCGATATCGTCCCCTCCGATGAGACGTTAGCCGGCACCTGGTCGTGGGTGCGGGTGACCGATCACGCCCACCTCTATCGTACGTTGGTTGAAGAGGGGTTCATCCATCACGCCAGCATGATACACGGGGATCAGACCCAGGCCCTGGTCGAGGCGTGTAAGTTCCTGAATATCCGTCCCGTCGTGGTGGAGTAAGGTTGCTTCCATGACGAAGCTGCAAATCGTTGGACTCGGACTCAGCACGCTTGACGTTCTGATGCGTCTCAAGCAGATGCCCACCTGGGAGCGCGGGAGCCTCTTGAGCGACATTTACTTCGACGGCGGTGGACCGGTGGGCACGGCGCTGGTCACCGCCGCCCGGCTGGGCGCCGCCGTCGGCTACGTCGGCACCGCGGGCAACGACAGTATCGCTCGCCTTCGGATGGAGTATTTGACCAAAGAGGGCATCGATACCAGCCGGGTCATCTCCCGCCCGACGCCCGAGAGGCAAATCGTCCTCTGCTACGTCCACGAGGAGACGGGAGAACGGATCTTCTCCGGCACGCGAGGCACGTTCGACGATCTTTTGAAGGTGGAGGAGTTGGAGCGCGACTACATCACTGCGGCCGACTATCTGCACCTCGAAGGGTTTCACCCCGAGGCCGCGCTACAGGCCGCCCGGTGGATGCAGGCGGCGGGGAAGCAGGTTATGCTGGACGCCGGCGCGACGAAAGGTGAGATACGCCCGGCCCTCAGAGAGCTGGTCGCGGTGACCGACGTGCTTATCGCCGGATCGGGCTTCGTGCCGGCGTTGACCGGGGAAGAGGATCTCTGGGCGGCAGGGAACGCCGCTCTTGAGCTGGGTCCCGCCATCGTCGTCCAGACCGAAGGAGAACGCGGTAGTTACACCACGACCCATGACGACCAGTTTCACGTTCCCGCCTTTGAGGTGGACGTGGTGGATACCACGGGCGCCGGCGACGTCTTTCATGGCGCCTATCTCGTGGGCCTGATCCACGGCTGGGACCTGCGTCGGATCACCCACTTTGCGACAGCCGTCTCGGCGATCAAATGCACGCGGCGGGGCGGTCGGGCCGGCATTCCAGAGTACGATGAAGTTCTGGCGTTCCTGCAAGCGCAGGGGCTCGAGTAGTAGACAATCAACCAGTGTGAAAGGTAAATAGACACTATGCCACTGACACCCATCCGCACGGAACTTAAGAAGGCCCAGGCCGAGGGATACGCGCTCCCGCTCTACGATGTCTTTGAGATGCAAGGAACGGAAGGGCTCTTTGCCGCGCTTGAAGAGAAGCGCGCACCCACCATGATCGCGCTGTATGCGCAGTTCATCGACTATCCCAACGCGGAAGCCTTTGCCACCTACATCCGCACCAAGGCCGAGCAGAGCCCCGTGCCCGTCTCGCTGATGTTGGATCACGGGGCCAGTTTCGAGCAGTGCATCAAGGCCCTTTCTTACGGATTCACGGACGTGATGTACGACGGTTCCAAACTGAGCCTGGAGGAGAACATCGCCACGACGCGGCTCGTCGTCCGCGCTGCACACGCCGTCGGGGCCGGAGTCGAGGCCGAGCTGGGACACGTAGGCCAGGGCGAGAGCTACGCGGAATTCGGCTCGCAGCGCGAGGGCTTCACCGATCCGGAAAGCGTGGAGCACTTCGTCACAGAGACCGGGGTCGATTTCCTGGCGGTCGCCATTGGAAGCGCCCATGGAATGTATAAGGGCGAACCGCAGCTGGACCTGGACCTTCTGCGAGAGATTCGCCAGCGCGTTGATATCCCGCTGGTACTCCACGGAGGCTCAGGACTCTCCGATCAGCAGTTCCGTGACGCCATCGCCGCGGGCATCTCCAAGATCAACGTAGCGACGATCCTCGGCCTGACCGCCACGCAGATGATGAAGGAAGTAGCGGCGACAGAAGAAGGCTCACTGTTCACCATGATGCAGGCCGCCCGCGAGGCCTACCGCGAACGCGGCGCGCACTGTTACGACGTATTCGGTACTTCAGGAAAAGCCTAGAGCGAGGTCCCTATGGTCAAGTTCACACACGGATTTGAGAAGCGCGACGACATAGACGGAACCGTTATTTATCTAGAATGCCTCGACGACGAAAGTGGCGAGCGCCGCTCAGGGGCGAGGATCGCGCCAGGCGCCGGCAGTAACCTCTTCGACCTCGAGTTCGACGGACAGGAGTACCTATTTGGCGCCATCGAACACGAAGGCACTCCCAGGTTGCTGGGCACGCCGGTCCTCTACCCCAGCCCCAATCGGGTGCGAAATGCCCGATTCGTATTTGAGGGACGGGCCTTTGAATTCGAGGCCAACGAGGGCACGAATTTCCTTCATGGGCTGGTGCAGAAGGAGCCCTGGCAGCACGCGACGCCGTTCATCACCTCGGAGGGCGTCAGGGTGAAGACCAGCATCACCTTCGAGCCGGGTAAGGAAATCTACGACCTCTTCCCCATTCGTAACCGCCTGGAGCTCACCTATACGTTGATGCCCGACGGCATTCGGTTGGACTTTCAGGTCACCAACCTAGATTCCGAAAAGCGCTTGCCCTTCGGCCTGGGTATCCATCCCTTCTTCAAGGTACTTGGACCCCGGGAACAGATCAAACTTCAGGTCCCGGCCAAGAAGTGGATGGAAGCCGTAGATCTGCTACCCACGGGTGAGCTGCTCGATCTCGCGGAGGGCCCCGCCGACATGCGTGAGCCCACGCCCCTCTCGGAAGTCGACCTCGACGACGTCTTCTACGGGATGATGCCAGAGAACCCCCAGGTCATTTATTATGAGACGCTGGGTAAGAAGTTAACGTTGAAAGCGTCGGCGTTCTTCACCCACACCTGCATCTTCTCGCCACCGCACTATCCCTTCTTCTGCGTCGAAAATCAGTCTTGTTCAACGGACGCCCACAATCTATATGCTCAGGGACTCAAAGAGGTCGCTCACCTCGCCGTGCTAACTCCCGGTGAATCCCTGGCGTCGTGGGTGGAGATCACGCTGAGTGATCTTTAGGAAAGCCGTGGCTCAAAGTACGGCATTGGAATGTACCCAGGTGCGACGCACCTGCGGAATCATGAAAATGACATTTTGTGCACGCTGGCGGGGTTTTTTAATCCATCCTGACCGGATAATCGCAGGTGCGTTGCACCTTGTACCGTAATCTCCAAGCCGTTGTTCGATAGTAAGTATGCTTTGTGAGGTGAAATAATATGCGTAAGTTAATTAGGAAGTGGGCCACATCAATTGATTCAATAAGGCGGCCAAAGGTTGTCACCAAGAAGCGCCGCAGGATACAGAAGGCGCTTACCGGGTACGCATTCTTTTTGCCTAACCTGCTGGGCTTCCTGGCCTTCTTCGCTATCCCGCTTGTTTGGTCTTTTTATCTGGGATTTACGAGATGGGATGGTTTTTCAGCGCCCGAGTTTGTGGGCCTGCAGAACTTTACGTCGTTTCTGCTGAAGAATCCGCTGGCCGCCTCCGATTCTCCTTACTATTTCTGGAAGTCATTGAAGAACACGCTCTATTACTGCGTAGGTTCCATTCCCACCTCCATCGCCATCTCGTTCTTCCTGGCGGTCCTTCTGAACGCCAAACTGCGGGGCATGCGATTTTTCCGGGCCGTCTACTTCCTGCCCGTCGTCTCCTCCGTCGTGGCCGTCTCGCTGCTCTGGCGCTGGCTCTTCGCCTGTGAGTTCGGCCCGATCAACTACATCCTGGGGCAAATTGGCGGGAGCAGCTGGCGACTGGGCTGGCTAAGTTCGCCCAAGTGGGCGATGCCGGCCCTCATTATCATGGCTATCTGGCGCTCTCTAGGCTACAATATCGTCATCTTCCTCGCCGGACTCCAGGGAATCCCCACCTCCTTCTACGATGCGGCGCTGGTCGATGGTGCGAACAACTGGCAGATCGTACGTCACATTACGCTGCCCCTGATGACGCCCTCGATCTTCTTCGTACTCGTGATGTCGACGATCGGGGGGCTGCAGGTCTTCAGTGAGGCCTATACGATGACGGCTGGCGGCCCGGCGCGTTCCACGCTCACCGTCGTCTATAATCTTTACCAACAGGGCTTCTCTTTCCTCCATCTGGGCATGGCGAGCGCTATGGGATGGGCCTTGTTCCTGCTGATCTTCGTCCTCACCATCATTCAGACCCGGCTTTCCCGCAAATGGGTACATTACAACTAAGCTAAAGTTTAAAGATAGCCCGGCTACACAGCAGATTTTACTATAGGAGGCTTTCCCGATGCTAACTGCTCGTGGAGGAATGAGTACGCTTTCCAAGATTCTTATTTACACCATATTGACGCTGGTGGCGGTCACCATGGCGGCGCCGTTCCTTTACATGCTCTCGACGGCGCTGAAAGCGCCCCACGAGATCACGACTATCCCCCCGGTCTGGATACCCGAACGACTGATGTGGGAGAACTTCGTCAAGGTCTGGACCATTCTACCCTTCGGTCGGTACGTGCTGAACACCATCTTCGTCACCGTCTGTATCACCGTCGGCACGGTCGTCACGTCGAGTCTGGGCGCATACGCCTTCTCCCGGCTCGAATGGCCCGGGCGCGATACGCTCTTCATGGGCTATCTGGGCACCATGATGGTTCCGTTTTCTATTATCATGATCCCACTCTATCAGATGATGAAGCATCTCGAGTGGATCGATACCTATAAGGCGCTGATCATCCCCTGGCTTTTCAGTGCCTACGGGACCTTTCTGCTCCGCCAGTTCTTTATGGGGATTCCCAAGGAGTTGGAAGAGGCGGCCATTATCGACGGCGCCGGACGGCTGGGGATTCTCACCCGGATCATCATGCCGCTCTCGAAGCCGGCGCTGATCACCCTGGGGACCTTCACCTTCCTCTCCAGCTGGAACAGCTTCCTCTGGCCGTTGATTGTCACCAATTCACAGACGAAGTACGTTCTGACCATCGGTCTGAATTTCTTACAGGGCACCTACTTCACTCAGGTCAATCTCGTGATGGCGGCAGTGACGATCACCGTCCTGCCGACGATCCTACTGTTCCTCTTTGGTCAAAGATACTTCATCGAGAGTGTGGCCATTACAGGCATGAAGGGGTAGGCGGCTGCCGCCTCCTTCCCGGACTATAAGCTAACCATCACCTTACCTAGACGACAAGGATACCAGATTATGTTCTATGCTGTAGCGTACTACCCCGAGCACTGGCCAGAGGAGATGTGGCCGAGAGACGCAAAACTGTTGGCGGAGTGCAACTTCGACGCGGTGCGCGTGGG
>CAZCPK010000184.1:0-7979 GCA_964500755.1 uncultured Anaerolineales bacterium | reverse complement strand
GATCATCGCGTCGAGCTCGCAGGGTGCGGGCTCCACGTCGTACATGCCGGCGGCCGCGGCGCGCCCCTTCTCGGTCAGGCGGACCAGACGCCGTCCGCCGCCGGGTTTGGGCGACCAGACCTGGGCTTTGCCGTTCCAGGCATAGTCCTCGACCAGCCCGCGCTCAGTGAGACGGTTCAGCGCGTTACGCACCGAGTTCTCGTTCTCCGTGTGACCGGCGGCGATCACCGCCTCGTAGAGCCGCCAGGAGCGGGTGAGGCCGTGGGTCAGCATCTGGCGCAGCAGCTCCTGGTCGATGCTGGAGCGGATCTTGATGGTGCTCGCCGGAATGCGAACTGTCGTCTTCTGGGGACGCTGCTCGAGTTCCGCCTCCAGTTCGGCGACCTGGGCTTCTAACGCGGCGATCCGGTCGGCGTAGCGCTGGTTTTCCGCTTCATAGTGTGCCACGCGTTGCCGGGCAATCTCGGCGTTATATCTGGCGCGTCTGAATATGTCCATCGTCATCCGCCACTCGAAAAGCGAGCGTTCAAGCAGCCTCGCCAGCACGGCCCCGGCATAACGCCGTGCGGAGGGTTTCTTGAGGCTGTGCACACCCTCGATCATCTCGCTGCACCATTCCTGCGCCAGCGCTTTTTCTTCATCCTGACGCGCTAATTGGTGCCAGAGTTGGAAGGTCTCATGGGCCAGATCATGGATCTTACGGAGTTGTTCCGAGGTCACAGTAGAACATTTGTCTGAAGTCATGCTATAATTATAGCACACGCGCGTGATCTGATCGAGGGAGGCTAAGCAGCCGCAAACGAACCGCCCGATGGAGAAGCGCATCAAGACTTGGCCAAGTCGGTGCGTATTCGGAGGCTACGGCCCCAGTATCTGCCAGCGCTGCGCGGCGTATGGCTCTCTATCGTCAGCGAGGTGACCTCGAAAGAGAGATCAAACAGCCCCTACTTGCCGGTAGGGGCTGTGCTGTTCCATGCAGCGATTCATGGTTTCACGGTGTGTAGACCCCTAATACTCACAGTGCTGGGGCTATGCATGAGAGTTGGGTGTGTATCGCGGTTGCCTTCTCATACGATGCTCGTATACTGAGGGCACGTTACACCAAATAAAGAAAGCCTCGCGGCTGTAGCGAGCCCGAGGCGTGTCCGGAACCTCTGTAGGATCCCGGCACCCTCAGTATAGCATGCGGGCCGCTCACAGCAAGCGTGGGCGGTCTGTTTTGTCATCAACCGACGGAGAAACCTCTATGACATCAGAGTACGAAGCCCATCTCAATGGTGACGGCGCGATTGCGCAAGGTGACGATGCTATCGCAGCTGGAAAACAAGCGGTCGTCATTAAGGGCTCCGGCAACACCGTCACCATCACCTTTCAGGGCACCGAGATCGCCATTCCGGCGCTTGAGGCTGTCGCTGCCCATCGCGTAGCACTGCGCGCCCACCTTGAACGCCGGGCGTGTCAACGCTGGGGCAGCATGGCGACCTACATCCACGAGGAAGGCGCCGCGCTACCACTGGAAGCCTCGCCCTACCAGACCGGGCGCCTAGGACCGCGAGAGCCGTTGCTGCAGGCCTTGCGCGAAGCGCAGCGGCTCCTGGTGTTGGGCGGACCCGGCGCCGGGAAGAGCGTCTCCCTGGAGCGTTTGGCCTGGGACCTCTGTGCCGGTGAGGCGCCCCAGATTCCGGTGCTGCTGCCCCTCTTCCGCTACGACGGCGCCTCGCTGCACGCATGGATCCGGGCCTCCCTGCAGCGCACGGGGCACCTGCGCCTGGATACCGAGCAGGCTTTGACGGCCTTTCTCAAGGAGAGTCCCGCCCGCTGCTATGTCCTCTTCGATGGCCTCAACGAGGTGCCCCCGGCGCACCGCGACACCCTGATCGGTGAACTGACCCGCTGGCTGATGACCTATCCCCGCCATCCGGTGGTGGTGACCAGTCGTCCGCAGGACGAACTCTGGCGCCAGGTACGTGGGGAGTTGGACCGCGCCCTGGTGGTGCAACCTATCAGTGACGAGCAGGCGCAAGCGTATCTCGTCGCCCATTTGGAGGACAAGGGTAGCGACCTCTACGCCCGATTGGATGAACGACTACGCGAGCTATCCCGCACCCCCCTGATCCTCTGGTTGATCAAGGAAGCCGGGGCCGCCGACGAAGCCCTCCCCGGCAATCGCGGCGAACTCTACGCGCGCTTTGTCTCCCGGATGCTGCGGCGAGACACCCGCCGCAAGATGGACGCCGCGCTACCTGAGCGGCATAAGCGAGACGCCCTGGCGCAGTTAGCCTATCACCTGGGCCTGGAACAGCGCCTCACCTGCTCCCGCGAGGAAGCCGTCACCGTGGTGGCGCAGCGCTTCGACGAGGCGCAAGCCCGGACGCTGATCGACGCCTGTCGACGGCACGGGTTGCTGACCGGCGACCAGGATCTCTGGTTCGCGCCGCACCAGACGGTGCAGGAGTACTTCATGGCGCTGGCGCTGCGAGAACGCTGGCAGCAAGAACGAAACCAACCGGCACTCCGACGTTGGTGGCGGAACGTGCAACGGCGGTGGAGACAGGCGCCGGAGGATGTGCTCACCCAGGCCGCCGATGACTGGTGGATGGAGACCTTTGTGCAGCTGGCCGGCCTGGTGGACGACGCCGACCGACTGGCGCAGGATGTCTCCCAAGTCAATCCGTGGCTGGCGCTCTGGTGCGTGGGCGAAGGCCGCAACGTAAGTGAAGAGACGCAGACGCTGGTGGAGGAGCGCTCGGTCCACGTCTTGCACTCCGAGCGTCTCAGGGACCGGCGGCGGGCCGTCGAGGCCCTGGCGCAGATTCGCAACGCGCGGGTCATCGAACCGCTGCTCTGGGCAGCGGGGTATCAGGATCGGGAAATCTCGACGCTGGCCGTGCAGGCGTTGGGGCAACTGGGGAAAGCCGTCGTTCCCCGAGCTATCGCTGCGCTGGAGAACGAGGATTTCTGGCTGGGCGTGCTGCGCTATGCGGTGGCCTATCCTGATGAAGAACTCTGCGCTCGGATACCTCTGCAGATTCTAGAAGAGGTGTTGGGCTTTCCCGTGGTCTGGGTACCGCCGAGGCCATTCTTAATGGGAAGTGATAAAGAGCGAGATCCGCAAGCTTATGACGTTGAACTCCCCCAGCATGAGGTGAGCTTGCCCGGCTACTGGATGGGGCGCACACCGGTGACGGTGGAGCAGTTTCGTCTCTTTGTGGAGGAGAGCGGTTATGAGGTTGGTGAACGCAGTTTGAGCGATCCAGAGGATCATCCGGTGCGGGATGTCACCTGGCACGATGCATTGGCCTATTGTCGCTGGCTGCGTGGACGGACAGGATTGCCGGCGACGTTGCCCAGCGAGGCCGAATGGGAGAAAGCGGCACGCGGGACGGATGGGCGGATATACCCCTGGGGGGATGCGCCGCCGACGGAAGACCTATGCAACTTCAGTGACAACGTCGGTGATACGACGCCGGTGGGGAGATATTCTCCTCAAGGGGATAGCCCCTATGGTTGCGCCGATATGGCAGGTAATGTCTGGGAATGGACGCGGAGTCACTGGAAAGATTACCCTTATGATTCAGAAGACGGACGTGAGAATCTGGAGGCTAGCGACAATGTCCGCCGTGTGTTGCGCGGGGGCGCCTTCTACTACTTTTCGAGGATCGTTCGCTGCGCGTACCGCTACCGCTGGGATCCGGGCGGTCGTTACAGGGGCAGCGGCTTTCGCGTTGTGGTGTCCCCATTCAGCCGAACAAAGTGAGGGTATACCTCTGGACGCTGTCTCTCTGATCTCTGAACCTCTGATAATCTGCCCTCTGGGGGGTCTGTCCCCACTGCGCTTAGGAGGCTTCGCACGGGGGCCGAGTCCTCCAGGGAGTTCCCGCGCCCGGCAAATTGCCGCAAGCGCAGTCGCTGCCCATGAAATCTGAACTTGGATTCGTAGAAACCAAATTGTGGAGGTGCACACCATGTCAGCATCTGGCAAGTGGGGCAAGGAGCCCCTGGACTTTATCTTTGACCTGCAGGACAAGCGCGTGCTTATTTCGCTCGCCAACGGCAAAGCGTTCAAAGGTACGCTGATCGGCGCGGATCCCTACAGCCTGGTGCTCCGCCAGGACAGCGGCCTGGAGATCATGATCAACAAGGGGAATGTCGTCTATCTGCACGCGACGCAGTAAAAAGGGACACTGTTCCAGCCTGTTCTTTTGAGAGAGGAAGGTGAGCGATGAAACCATGCCCAAACTGTGGCACTGAATTACCTGATGATGCTCGATTCTGCATACAATGTGGCATGCCACAGAAGGGAAGTGCTGCCCGCATAAAGGCACAGGTAGAAGGCCCTGGGGCAGTGGCTCAGTCAGGGGGAGTGGCTGCTGGTCAAGCTGGGACTGCTATCGGCAACGTAGAAGGCGATCTCAACATCCGGGGACAAGCGGGTGACCTTACACCTGAAAACTTACGAACGCTTTATCTATCGGAGCTAGCTCGTGAAGCCAACCGCCTGCCCTGGACCATCGTGGAGCAGGAGTACGCCCACCCAGAGCGCGGCGAAGCGCTAGGGCTGGCCGAAGTCTACACGGCGCTGGATACCACCAAGTTGGAGTGGGTGGAGCGTGAAGAGGAGTTGCGGCAGTTCCTGGCGCAGGTAGCACGCGACGAAACCCGACGCGTTCCGGCGCAGGCCATGGTCAATCGGGAACGGCGTTTGGTCATCCTGGGGGATCCGGGCTCGGGCAAATCCACGTTCGTCAAGCACCTGGCCTATACGCTGGCCCAGGCAAACCTGGCCGAGGACGCGGCACCCTGGCTGGCACGTCTGAACCCCTGGGAACATGGCACGCGGTTGCCAGTGCGGGTAGAACTGCGCGCGTTAGCGGCCTATGCGGAGGAAACCGAAAAAGCGGGCCGCCAACTCCTGCTTGGCTATCTCCACGCCTACCTGAAGCGAGAGGAACTGAACGCCTTCTGGTCGCAATTGAACGACGCCATCCGCGACGAGGACGAACCTTTGTTGATGCTGCTTGACGGCCTGGACGAAGTGCCGGCAACGCTGCGCCCTCGGACTGTCGATGCGGTGCAAGACTTTGCAGATCACTACCGGCAACACCGTTACGTGGTGACCTGCCGACCCTACGCTTATGTGGGTCAACCGTGTCGGTTGCAACGCTTCCGCGAGGTGACACTGGCCCCTTTCAATGCGGAACAGATCGATCACTTCATCGAAACCTGGTATCGGCAGTTAGCGCGGCGGGACCGGCTCTCAACCCAGAAAGCGGAACGACAGGCCCACCAGATGCAGCGGGCCGTGCGGCGTGGTGACCTGCAGGGCCTGGCCCAACGCCCGCTGCTCCTGACGGTGATGACCCTGTTGCACACCTTCCGCGGACAACTGCCCCAGGATCGCACCGAGCTGTACGCCGACGCGGTGGATCTGCTGCTGCGCCGCTGGGAGGGCCGTGTCGGTGAGGAAGAGGGTATCCTGGAGCAACTGGCCATCCCCGACCTGAAGATGAGTGACCTGGAGGCTGGGCTGTACGAGGTGGCCTACCACGCTCACACGGAGGGCGGGGCGGGCGACGATGGCGATGGCGCGGCGACGGCCGACGTGGACAAGGGCGACCTACGGAAGTGGCTGGCGCCGTATCTGGGCGGGTCGTGGGATAAGGCCGGCGAGTTCGTGGACTACATTCGCGAGCGGGCCGGGTTGCTGATCCGGCACAAGACGGATGCCTACACCTTTCCGCACCGGACGTTCCAAGAGTTCATGGCTGCTTGTCACCTGGTGGGGATGCGGGATTATCCCGGCCCGGCCGCGCGTCTGGTGTGCGAAGACCTAACGCGCTGGCGCGAGGTCTTTGTGCTGGCGGCGGGCCATGCGGCGCGGACCCATCGCCTGGTGCAGGCTATCAGTGCGGTCAACACGTTGTGTCCAGAGCCGGTGCGGCGGGTGCAGCAGCCGGACGCGGCCGCCTACCGCCGGGCGCAGTTGGCCGGGGAGTCGCTGCTGGAGATCGGCCTGATCGGCGTGCGGCGCGAGGAGACCGGACAGGCCATGTTGGCCCGGGTGCAAGCGTGGCTGATAGCCGCCATGTGGGCTGACGCGGTCCTGAAACCTGTGGAGCGTGCGGAGGCCGGCAACACCCTGAGCCGCTTGGGCGATCCGCGCTTCCGGGCCGATGCCTGGAACCTGCCCGATGATCCGGTGCTGGGCTTTGTGGAGATTCCCGAAGGCGCATTCTTGATGGGGGAGGGCAAGGACCAACACAAATTGACGTTACCGATGTACTATATGGCCCGTTACCCAGTGACGGTGGCGCAATTTCGGACCTTCGTAGAGACCAGTGGATATGAGCCAGACACTCAACGCAGCCTACACGGTGTGGATACCCATCCAGTAGTCTACGTAACCTGGTATGATGCACTGGCCTACTGTGAGTGGTTGACCGAGACGTTACGAAGATGGGAGAAAACGCCAGAGCCGCTGGCGACGTTGTTACGTGAAAAAGGTTGGCAGGTTACGTTACCCTCGGAAGCAGAATGGGAAAAAGCAGCGCGAGGTTCTGACGGGCGGCGTTATCCGTGGGGTGAGAAGGATGGTCCTAATCGCGCGAATTACGATGATACAGGGATTGGCACAACCAGCGCCGTGGGATGCTTTCCCGGCGGAGAGAGTCCCTACGGTATTGAGGAGTTAAGCGGCAATGTGTGGGAGTGGACGCGGAGTTTGTGGGGAGAAGACCCTTTTGATCCTGAGTTCAAATACCCTTACGATCTGGCTGATGGGCGCGAGAATCTGGAAGCAGGCAATGCTGTCCGCCGTGTTGTGCGCGGGGGCGCCTTCGACTTCAGTGCGTGGCTTGTCCGCTGCGCGGACCGCTACTACTGGCTTCCGGGCGGTCGTAGCAGGCCCTTCGGCTGTCGTGTTTTGGTGTCCCCATCCAGCCGAACAGAGTGAGGCTATACCTCTGGACGCTGTTCCTCTGACCTCTGAATCTCTGACCAGCCTGCGCAGCAGGCACTCTGCCCTCTGAGGGGGGTGTGGGGGGAAAGTTCCCCCCACAGGTCCGCGCGCAGCGCGGTCGCTACAAAATTGGAACGGTCATATTATGTGGGTAACCTATCACCTAAAAAGGAGTAGTCAGCATGGATCCGATCACGATTTCTGTCGTCACGATTTTGGGCAAGTACGCTCTGGACAAAGGTGGCGAATTGGGCAAAGCCGTGGGCCCCAAGGCGCTGGATACGGTGAAGGAGATGTTTGGCATGGTGCTGGCGCGGGTACGTCAGGAGCCGCGGGGTGCGGTCATCGCCGATGAATTCGAAGAAGATCCCGAAACCTACGAAAAACCCCTGGCGAAGAAAGTCGAGGCTGCGGCAGACGATGACGCCGACTTCGCGAGAGAACTCCAGGCGCTCCATGAACGGTTCCAGGCGCAGGTCAAGGCACATACGGAGCAGACTGGAACGACCTACAACGCTCACCTGGAAGGTTCCGGTGCCATTGCCCAGGGTAAGGAGGCTGCAGCCGCGGGCGAACGCGGCGTAGCCATTAGCGGCAATGCCGATGGGGGTACCATCATAACCGGAGATCAGAATAAGCTAGGTCAGTGAGATGACTAGGATAAGAAACATCAACATCGAGGGAGATGTTGGAACCGGCAGTGTTCTCATTACTGGTGATAACAATATTATTCAGGGTGTTACGCACTTACCTACCAATTATGGCACTAGGATACGCAATTTCATATTGGAGTATACTGGCACTTCCAGACATCCAGTCCCATTCGGGGGACGTCAAACCGCTCTTCAGAAGCTGGATGACTGGTTTGCAAGTGAGAATACATCATATCTGCTACTGACCGCTCCTGCCGGACGGGGCAAGTCTGCACTATTGATTCACTGGTTACAGAATCTGTGTACACAAGAGCCTGATTTGGAAACCGTCTTTGTGCCCGTTAGTCTGCGTTTCAACACTGCTTCCC
>CAZCPK010000183.1:0-8007 GCA_964500755.1 uncultured Anaerolineales bacterium | reverse complement strand
GTGCGTCGGGTACTGCAGCGCCGACGTCCCGCCGTCGCCGAAGGCCCACGCCCAGCCCGCGATCCCGTCGTAGGCGGTCGACGTGTCGGTGAAGACCACGGTCAGCGGTTCTTCTCCAGATGTCGGAGCAGCCTCGAAGTCCGCCGTCGGCTCGCTGTCGCTCACCGTGACGTAGGCTGTCTTACTCTCCGTGTCCGTGCTGCCGTCGCCGTCGGTCACCGTCAGCGTCACCGTGTAGGCGCCGTCCTGCGTGTAGACGTGCGTCGGGTGCTGCAGCGCCGACGTCCCGCCGTCGCCGAAGGCCCATGCCCAGCCCGCGACGCCGTCGTGCGCCGTCGACGTGTCGGTGAAGACCACGGTCAGGGGTTCTTCTCCAGATGTCGGAGCAGCCTCGAAGTCCACCGTCGGCTCGCTGTCGGCCACCGTGACGATTGTAGTATCAACGTCACTGGCGGTATTGTCATCAGTAACCCGCAACGCTGTCGTATAGGTGCCATCGGCGGTGTAGGTGAAGACGACGGTTTCGCCACTGGCGTCGAGGTCAAACGCGCCGTCATAATCAAAGTCCCATTCGTAGGATACGATGTCATTGCCGGGATCAGACGAACCGGATCCATCGAAGGTAATGCCAGCACCTTCCACGCCGCTGTAGGGGCCGCCGGCCTCCGCCGTGGGCGCCACGTTGGTCACGGTCAACAGAGCGGTGTCATAAAGCCCGGCATACGTGCCGGTGACGATCCACGTGCCGTCCTTCTCCGCGGTATAGACGTTGTCGTTCCACGCGCCGCCACTGCCCGGCGTGACGGTGTACGTATCGCCCGACGTAATCGCCCAGGGATTTTCGTAGGCGTCGTAAGCGGTGAGGGTATAGGGAATGGATGCACCGGCGGGGATGGTGGCAAGCTCGGGATCCAGCCCCACGTGATCCAACGTCCCGCGCTCCACCGTGATAACGGTGATCGCCGTCAGGCCTTTGTGCGTCGCAGTGACCGTCCAGGCGCCAACCTTGGCGCTCGTATAGACGTTTTCATCCCAGAATCCCCCGGCGCCCGGCGCGATGGCGTAGGTGGTGGTATAGGTGCTCACGTCCCAGGTCTGAGTGTGCTTGTTGGACGCGGTGACCGTAAAGGTCACGGGCGAGCCGGCGGTCAGGGTATCGTCAGAAGGCGTCATCGAAAGCGACGTCGCGCCTGAACCCCAGACGAGATAAACTTCGCCGTTATGGGTGGAAGCCAGGACGGCGCCGACAATGAGATCAGCCACACCGTCGCCGTTCACGTCTCCGGCGGCCGTCGAGCGTCCGGCTTCGTCATTTTCCCGATGTCCCAGGACCACGATATCGGTGTTACCCGTCGGGCTTATAGTGATCGTGCTCGACAGATCGGCGCCACCGTAGAAGACGTAGGTCTCTCCGACATTCTCCAGCTCTCCAGAGTCGGCACGCGAGGCTCCGAGAATAAAGTCGTCGAGGCCGTCGCCATTGAGGTCATCGCTGGCGACCGAGCGCCCCAGGCGATCGCCGGAATCCGCCGGATGGAAGGTGATATCCACGCACTCCGAGATATAGACCCCCCAGGTCCCAGATGTAATGGTGACGCCTGCCGTGAGGTCGGGACCGCCGTATAGGGCGTACCCTTTACCGTCCTCATTGCTGTTCGCGAGGAAAGCGCCCACGAGAATATCATCGTAAGGCTGCCCACTTACAGGATCGACGTCTCCGTTGAAATTTCCAGTTGCCACGTAAAACCCGGTGCCCTCACCGACCTCAGCCCCATAAAATACGACGCCCAGCCCCGCTCCGGTCACATTATCGGTACTCAGATCAATGGTCGAAGAGAGCGCGTCACCACCGTAGATCAAAACCACACTGCCGGCATCGGTAAGCACACGCCCCGCCTCTACGGGGTCAGGGGGATCCCCCTGATAGACGCCCAACACCAGATCCTCGTAGCCGTCGCCGTTGACGTCGCCCCCGCTGACCGAGCGCCCCAGACGATCATAGCTGGACTGCCCTATCACCTCCACATCGGCGGCGTCTGTAGAAAGATCGATAGTTCCGGAGAGATGGCTACCACCATACAACACGTAGACTCTGCCGGCATCGGGGGCCCCACCCCCGTCAGCCAGATACGCGCCCATCACCAGGTCATCCACGCCGTCACCATTCACGTCCACGGCAGCCAACGAGCGTCCCAACTGGTCGCCGTCGTCCGCCCCATGGACGGTCAGGGCCACCCAGTCCGTATCGGTCAGATAGATCGTCGAGGTCAGCGACTCTGTGATAGGACCCGGCACGAGATATACTACGCCCGCCTGGTTATCGGCATAGTCGGCGGCAATAGCGATATCGTCGTAGCCGTCGCCTGTAAAGTCCCCGCTGGCGACAAAGTGCCCCGCCAGTCCCTCTGCGATGCTGCCCTGGATCATAACGTCCGCGGCAACGCCGGCCCCGTTTAGATCGAACGTACCCGATAACGTATCGGAGCCAAAGATGACGTAGGTCGCACCGCGGAAGCTTTCGAACCCAGAAGCGCCGATGATCAGATCCTGAATGCCATCGGCATTGATATCGCCGGTCGCCATCTCGCCCAGGTAATCCAGCGATTCCTCACCTTGAACGCGAAAATCCTCTTGTCCTTCGGAGAGATCAATGATAATGCCGTCCGCCCAGACGGCGTAGACCATCCAGAAAGCCAGCAAACTGCACGCGATGACAAGCGCAACGATCAATCGTCTGTACATGGCAACTCCTCAATACGTTATCTAGGATATAAATTTCCGTGACCAACCTGGTCCGGTTTAGAGATACCCTTGGATTGGCGCTTCCTGTCATGTTGGTTCCAACACCAGCGAGAACGCAGATGCAGGACGGGCCGCTGCCCCGTCCCGATAAGCAAGCCATCTTTCCCATGCTCTACTTGGAAAGAAGCAAGATGCACGCAGTAGATTCACAGGCATTCGGATAGAAAGGCGGCAGGGCGTCATCCCGCTAAAGTAAAAAGCACCAGATCGACTACTTCCATTGTGCCATGCTGAAAAAAAGGCGGTGTTAGAACTCTCCTATAAATCTTTAGAATTCTTATGAGACGTGAAGGAGAGACAGAACGAGGGGCACACAAAGTGTGGGGAGGCAAAAAAGCACCGGAGAGAACCGCATCTTGAACCACTAGATACAAAGCCGTATATACAAAAGGCCCCTCTCCCGAGGGGCCTTTCCGTACTACGTCACACGTCAGCCGGTATTGTCGCCAATTGTATTATCCACATCCAGCGTGAAGGTCTCACTCACGTCTCCGGCGATCACAGTATAGGTGCCCGCGGGCAAGCCCTCGACGTCCAGACTCACGGTCTCATCGAAAGGCACCAGCGCCTGCGTGCAGACCTCGCCTTCGCTATGCGTCTCGAAGTGCAAGGTGAAGGTCTCGCCCTCGCGCACCACGTTGACCTCGTCCAGCACGACGCAGCCGTTAGCCAGGTTGCCCTGCACCGTCGCGCTGACCTGGACCGGGAACGATTCCATGATGTTCAGTCGCAGATCCTCGACGAAGACCGCGGTCTCTTGACCTGCGTCCCCGTTACGGGGCGGCAGCGGACCCTGACCGGGCTCGCACTCCCCCCGGTAAAAGGCCCATTCCTCGCATTCGCTGCCGTCGTCGAAGACGCAGACACCGTACTGATTGCCGTCCTCGTCCTCGCGGATCTCCAGCGTGCCGCCCTGTTCCTCACAGTAGACTGATGCCGGATTGGGTGCCCCTGCGTCTCCAGACGCGTCAGAAGGAGCGCACCCCCCAAACAGCAACGAAAGCACCAACAACGTACCGATAACCAGCTGAGTTTTCATCGTTTTCTCCTCTCTTATTCTCCTTTAATTAGCCAACACTATAAAGACGTCCACAGAAGGAAATTTGTTCCAAATGGCTACCTGGTGGGCAGCAAACAAGGAGACCGATGTAGATTCAGCCCGCAGGGAAGCAATACGCTCCGACGTCGGGTGAGGCCTGGCACCCCCATCTAGCAGCTCTCAAATCCACGCAGCGCCGACTTCCGTCATCACGTTTTTCCGTGTGGGTATCCTTATTTGTAGGATATTGTATACTTAATTGATGAAATTCGAATCCAACAGGAGCTTTTTCAGAGCCGTGACCTACGCCGCGTGGATCCAGGCGCGGGGTAGGCGTCAGATTGTCTGAGAAACGTCTTGGTACCTTCTCAAAGAAACACTCGTGTCGCGAGCTCCACCAACGATGGGACGATATGAGTCAACGGATTAGCTGCTCAGCTGCATCTGTTGACCATCTGACTAGCCGACCAACAAACCCATAGACCACCGGACCATTTCTCAAGGAGAACATTATGGTTGTCCAGATTGTGACCGATAGTACGTGTGATCTTCCCTCAACTGTACTTGAGGCGCACGAGATCACCATGATCCCCTGCTACATCAACATGGATGGAGAGAGCTATCTCGATACTGTGGATCTGAGCCGAAATGACTTCTACGAGCGGCTGGTGGAGACCAAGTCGCCGGTCACGACGTCCGCGCCGGGAACAGGGACGTTCGTTGAGACCTACACCCGGTTACTGGAAGCCGGTGCGGATGAGATCATCTCCATTCACATCTCCGCCAAACTCAGCAACGTGGTCAACGTGGCGCGGTTGGCCGCCGAGGAGATCGGGCGGGGACGGGTACACGTCCTAGACGCCGGACAGCTGACCATCGGCACGGGCCTGCAGGTGTGGGAGGCGGCACGGGCCGCCGCTGACGGACTCTCGGTTGAGCAGATTCTGGAGAAGCTTCGGCAGTTGGGCCAGCGCATCCATACCCTGGCGGTGGTGGATACCCTGGAGTATCTGAAGCGCAGCGGACGGCTTTCCAACTTCCAGGCGCTGTTGGGCGCGCTACTGCGGATGAAACCCCTCCTTACCATGCATGCTGACGTCATCGAGATGGAGCGCACGCGAACCCAGCACCGGGCCATGACATGGCTACTGGAACGGGTGACCGCTCTCGGGCCGTTTGAGCAGGTGGTGATGGTCCATACGCACGCGCAGGGGGCCATCGAGGCTGTGCAAAAGCAAATTCAAACGCTCTATCCCGAACTTGCCACGCCTTTGATCGTGGACGTGACCCCGGTCTTGGGAGCGCACCTCGGCCCGGGCGTCGTTGGGCTGACGTGCGTGGTTGAGAATCCAGGCTGATCCTCCCGCAAGAAGTTCCCGGGGGCAGTCACATCGACGAGGACCGAAAAGAGATTTCTCATCCGTCGATCACCTGACGAACAGACCATCAGACTAATTCCAAGGAGGTACAGGGATGCGTTTTCTATCGATATACCTGATTGCGGGACTGGCGATTCTGGGAATGATGACGTTGGTCTGGTTGCTGAGCCTGTTACTGAAGAACACCAGCATCGTGGACATCTTCTGGGGCAGCGGATTCGTGCTCGCCAACTGGATCTACGTCGCCCTGACGCCGGGGGACTTCGTGGGGCGCAAGGTCGTGCTCGCCGTGCTGGTCACGATCTGGGGACTGCGCCTCTCGCTCTATATCCTATGGCGCAACTGGGGCAAACCCGAGGACTTCCGCTACCGCAAGTGGCGCGAAGAACACGGCGACAATTGGTGGTGGTACAGCTTCTTCCAGACCTTTTTGCTGCAGGGGCTGTTGATATGGATCATCTCCATTCCGTTGTTGGCAACGCACTTTCTCCCCGCCTCGACGCGCCTGACGCTGCTCGATTGGCTGGCAGTGATCGTCTGGGCGGTGGGCTTCTTCTTTGAGGCCGTCGGTGATTTCCAGATGGCGCGTTTCAAGGCAGATCCCCGCAACGAGGGCAAGGTGTTGGACAGCGGCGTCTGGCGCTACACCCGTCACCCCAACTACTTCGGCGACGCCGCGCAGTGGTGGGGCTATTATCTCTTTGCTGCGGCGGCTGGCGCTTTCTGGACCCTCTACAGTCCCGTGGCGATGACGGTGCTCCTGTTGCGGATCTCCGGCGTGGCCCTGCTGGAGAAGACGCTGACCGAGACCAAACCGAAGTATGAGGACTACATCGAGCGCACCAGCGCGTTTATTCCCTGGTTCCCCAAAGAAAAAGAGGGAAAAGAGGAGGAGCGCGAATGACCGAGGAGACAAAGCGTTGGCACGTGGCGCGATGGCATCCGTTGGCCTGGATGGAGACTGCGGTCAAGGTGGCAGCGCACGTCATCGCCCTGGTGGCGCTGGGCCGAGCCTTGCAACACGGTGGCTGGACGTGGCCCGACGGCGGACGACTCGCCCAGTTTATCGCCCTCAGCGCGCTCTCCCTGGGGCTGGTGGCAGCCATCTTTGACCGACTCGCGGAGCGCGAGATCATCGCCATGATCTTTGTGCTTCTCAATAACCTGGCGCACTGGGGCATGGTCGTCGCCCTGGCGACCCGACCGGGGCCAGGCTCCCTGCTGACGTATTTTGCGGCACTGATGCTGATCGGCGACCTGGTGAAGTTGCGCTTTCTCGCCGTCACCCGCTTCACCGTGCGCGATACACCGCGCTCCGTGCTCTACGGACTCACGCTCTTCTACGTTGGGGGCTATGTCGTGATTTTGGCGCTGCAGTTTTTCGGCTGAAGTAGCGCAACGTTCTCAGGAGGTCAGAAGATGAAACTCGCAAAGTTTATCTCGCTGTTGGGGCTCGTCGCCATGAGCGCGGTTCTGGTCTACGGGTTCGTCATCGGGGACTTCGGCACGGAGGGCACCCGGCTGCTCTCCATGCCGTGGGGCATCGTCTCCCTGGTCGATCTCTACGTGGGCTTCACGCTCTTTTCCGCCTGGATCGTCTACCGGGAGCGCACCGTGCTGCCAACGGTGATCTGGGTGGTGTTGATGATGACGCTGGGCTTCTTCACGGCGAGCCTCTACGCTTTCCTGGCGCTTCAACGCAGCCAGGGCGACTGGCGCCGCTTCTGGATGGGGAAACATGCGTACGAAGGGCCACGCCGTGAAGAATAAGGTGCGTGAGGTACTCGAAGAGCTCCGCAAGGTGCTCCTGAGCCGGGGCGGTCTCCTGGATATGGTGCTACCGCCGGTGCTCTTCCTGCTCGTCAACGCACTGTGGGACGTGCGGGCTGCCGGATGGGTCGCGCTAACCCTGGCGCTGAGTTTTGTCCTCTTGCGCTGGTTGCGGGGACAGCCGGTGGGCTACGCGCTCGGCGGCGTCGGGAGCGTGGCGCTCGCGCTGCTGTTGGTGCGGCTCTCCGGTCGCGCCGAGGGGTACTTTCTGCCCGGCCTCCTCATGGGCGGATTGACGGTGCTGCTCTGCCTCGTCAGCCTGATTATCGGTCGCCCGCTGGTGGCGTGGACCAGCCATCTGGCGCGGGGCTGGCCTCTGGCCTGGTACTGGCATCCCCGCGTGCGCCCCGCCTACGCGGAGGTAACCGCCACCTGGACCTTCTTCTTCGCCGCGCGCTGGCTGCTACAGCTCAACCTCTTCCGCGCCGCCGCCGTCGATCAACTGGCGTGGGTCAACGTGCTGACCGGCTGGCCCGCGACCATCGTCCTGCTGGTGGCGAGCTATCTCTACGGTCAGTGGCGTCTGCAACAGCTGGAAGGGCCCAGTGTGGAGGAGTTCAAGGCCAACGAGCCCCCGCCGTGGGAAGGGCAGCAGCGCGGTTTCTAGAAACCCGCGGCGGCGGTGTAGGTATCCGGCCCCACGATCTCGGACTCCGTCGCCGCGTCCTGCTGATCCAACACCGAGGCGCGGTCGGGCCGCTCCTGCAGCGTGAAGGTCTTGCGCGCCGTCGCCGGATGCGTCCGCTCCAGGTCGCCGATGGTCTCGCAGAAGCTACCCATGACGCGGCTTTTCCGGGGCGTAGTCCTCCAATGGCCCGACGCGACCTTTCAGGAGCTTGTCCTCGATGGGAGACGCTCGGGATTTCGAAGCGAGTGGTCAGCGAAGACCCTCGTCAATGGATAATGTCACAGAACGTGCTTAGCCGCGCACAAGGCAAACGCAGCCGGGTTGATGAC
>CAZCPK010000182.1:0-8046 GCA_964500755.1 uncultured Anaerolineales bacterium | reverse complement strand
CAATGGCCGACGTGGCTGGAGAAGGGCACCATCTGTGATGGCGAAGGCACCAGCATTCGTGACTTCTGTGTCTTCGTCGATATCGGCCCGCTGGAAGGAATGGTGCACATCTCCGAGATCTCGTGGGGGCGCGTGCGGCACCCAACCGACTTTACCTCCCCCGGAGACGAGGTCCAGGTACTGATTCTCAACGTCGACCCAGAGAACCAGCGTGTCGGTCTGAGCATGAAACGCCTTCACCCTAATCCCTGGGACAATGTGGAAGACCACATCAACTGCGGCGACGAGGTGACGGGCAAGATCGCCAGCATCGAACGGTTCGGCGTCTTCGTCGAGCTATTGGATGGGTTGGAGGGGCTCCTACACGTCTCTGAGATATGTAAGGATAATAACCACCCGCCCTCCCCGCACCTGCGACATAGCTTTCACGTCGGTCAGCCCATCGACGTGCGAGTTCTCGACATCACCCCCCAGGAACACCGTATCGCTCTGGGACTACCCAGCCATCAAGGACATTATGCCGCGTCGTAAAAAGCATCCCATGGCCCGCCCCCAGAGAGGGCGGAAGCGTACGTCACGGAACTCTGCAGCCGGTCAGATGGCCCAGCGGATCTTGCAGGTCTTGAGTGGCCCCACCGGGCAGCAGTTTCTGGCACTGGCCATTATTTTCTTTGGCCTGCTCACGCTCTTTACCATCGCCGGACTCAATTCCGGGGTGCTGATCGAGAAGTGGGCCGAGCTTTTGGTCTTCCTCTTCGGCTGGGGCGCCTATCCCACCGCCGCGTTGATCACCGGATTGGGGGTACTCTGGCTGCGTCACCTCGTCCACAAGCCGACGCTCTGGCGCTGGCGCCCCCTGCTGGGCCTGGAGATGACGCTTTTCGGCCTGCTGGGGCTCACCCACACGCTGCTACGGGGTAGCAGCTGGGCGCTGGTTCAGTCGGGTCGCGGGGGCGGCGTCATCGGCTGGGGCCTGAGCGCCTTTTTTATCCCCAAGGTCGGTGAGCTCAACACGGGCTTTCTCACGAGCTTTGTGGTACTGGTGGGCGTCGGACTGGCCTTTGATCTGACCCAGGAGGATTTTCAGGATTTCTGGAAGCGTCTCAAGACCACATGGGAGGAATACCGGGCCAGACAGCAAGCGCAGGCAGCCTCAAAATCTGACGATGACGCCGTGACCGTCGCGCACGGCGTCGCCGCTTCCGCGATTGCCAGACGGGAAGGTTCGGCGGAGAAAAAACCAGAGCCTGAGCCGGCGCAAGCGCCCAAGCCCCGATCAACACTCCAACCGGTCACGCAAATGGCCAGCGCCCGACCCGAGACGCGCCAGACGGTGAGCGAAAAACTGCCTCCCCTCAGCTTGCTGCAAGAGGGCAAGAGCATGGGCATGAGCGACCGGGAGACGCGCCGCAAGAGCCGCATCATCGAGGAGACGTTAAGCCAGTTCGGCATCCCCGCCGAGGTCACCGAGGTACGCCTGGGCCCGACGGTGACACAGTTCGGTATCACGCCGGGCTACCTCGACAAGGGCGACAACGGCAAACGCCAGCGGAAGGTACGCGTCAGCCAGATCACCGGGCTCTCCGACGACCTGGCCCTGGCCCTGGCCGCTCGCTCCCTGCGTATGGAGGCCCCGGTGCCGGGGCGCGCCATCGTGGGCATCGAGGTACCCAACGACCAGATCGACCTCGTCACGCTGCGTCGGGTGCTGGACAGCAAGAACTTCGACAAATGCAGCGCCAAATCACCGCTCTGCTTCGCCGTGGGGCTGGACGTGGCGGGCAGCGTCATCGCCGCCGATCTGGCGAGCATGCCGCACCTCCTCATCGCCGGCACGACGGGCAGCGGCAAGTCGGTCTTCGTCAAGTCTCTGGCCGCCAGTCTGATCATGAACAACATGCCGCAGATGCTGCGCCTGATCGCCATCGATCCGAAGATGGTGGAGCTGAGCCACCTCAACGGTCTACCCCACCTGCTGGGGCCGGCGGAGACGGACATCGACCGGACGCTGCGCGTGCTGCGCTGGGTCGCCGTGGAGATGGACAACCGCTACAAGGAATTCGCCGAGGTCGGCGCGCGGAACATCAGCCACTACAATGATAAGATGCGCCGCCACAAGGAGGAGATCAAGCCCCGCATCGTCGTGCTGATTGACGAGTTGGCGGACATGATGATGGCGGCGCCGGAGGAGACCGAGCGCACCTTGACGCGCATCGCGCAGATGGCCCGCGCGACGGGCATTCACCTCGTGGTCGCCACGCAGCGGCCCAGCACCGACGTGGTCACGGGTTTGATCAAAGCCAACTTCCCCGCGCGGATCAGCTTCGCCACCGCCAGCGGCACGGACTCCCGCGTTATCCTGGATACCCCCGGCGCCGAGACGCTGCTGGGGCGCGGCGACATGCTCTTCCTGCCACCGGACGCCTCGGCCCCCCGGCGGATCCAGGGCTGCTTTATCTCCGATGAGGAGCTGGAAGCCATCATCGACTTCTGGCAGCAACAGATCGGCGCGACGCCCGCGAAACCGCCCTGGGAGGTCGCTGCAGAAAACGAGGGCCCGCAGAAGCTGCGAATCGAGGGGGAATCTGAGGACGCGGAGTACCTCGAGCAGGCCATCGAGCTGGCCCGCCGGCAGGAGAAGATTACCACCTCCGGCATCCAACGTCGCCTGCGCATCAGCTATCCCCGCGCGGCGCGGCTGATGGAGCAGATGGAGGCCATGGGCGTCGTAGGCCCACAACGCGCGGCCGGTCGCAAGCGCCGCGTGCTCCTGGGCGGCGAAGAGAACGCGCGCTAGCCGCGATCGAGGACACGATGATAGACAACGTTAACGTTCTAACGTTTGACTCCGCTGAAAAAAGCATCTGAACCACTGAGACACAGGGAACACTGAGGGTAATATTAAAAAGGTATTGAGAAAAATTCACAAAATAAGCGTCTTGGGTTAATTTTATTTAAGTACACTCTTATTTTCTCTGTGCCCTCTGTGTCTCTGTGGTGAGATATTTAGTTATTTCAGTAGAGCCAACGTTTGAACGTCCAAACGTTAGAACGTTATGCTAGCGAACCAGAATCTGTAAGAAACCTCTCACCACAGGTACAGCGTGCCAGATAGCCGATTTAACTTAGGAGGAACGCATGTCAAAGACGACGAAGCGGGCATTGGTGCTCTCGGGCGGCGGCGGGCGCGGCGCCTATCACCTTGGCGTCTTGAACTACCTGCAGTCGATGAACTGGCGGCCAGAGCTGCTTATCGGCACCTCCATCGGCGCCGTGAATGCAGCAACGCTCGGCTCCGGCATCCCCTTATCCGCGCTGCGGGATCGTTGGCTGGACCTGGAGACCGGCGACGTGCAGAAGATGCGCGCAGACGACGTCTTCATCGACAATCTGGTACGCGGCGGCAAGCACGTCTTCGATACCACCCCATTGCTGGAGACCCTGAAAGGGCGCAGCAAGAAGTGGCTCGAACGCCCGTGGATTATCCCGGAGATTCTCAACCACGAGGACGCCAAATACGAGGTCTGGATCACGGCGGTGGACGCGGAGCGCCGAGCGCTCGTCACCTTCAACAACCGCGAGGCGCCGAAGATCACCGCCGAACACGTCCAGGCCAGCTGCAGCATCCCGCTCTGGTACGAGCCCACGCGCATCGGTAGTACCACCTATCTCGACGGCGGCACCATCGCCAATACCCCCTTCCGCACCGCGCTGGAACAGGGCGCGACGGAGATCGTCGTCGTGCTCATGACGCCCTGGCCCGGTCGCGAGCCACGTACCTGGCGCGCGCGCAAGCTACCGGCGCTCAAGGACGAGTTGCTCGCTATCCCGCAGCGGCTGTGGGCTGCCTTTGAGCCCGCGCTGGACATGCTGCTGACGGAGATCGTCTGGAGGGATTACCAGCTCTTCCGAGCAGAGCAGGAAGACGGCGCATATCCAGAGCTGAAATGGATGCGCTTCGTCGTGCCAGAACGTCCCCTACCCATCGGCCTGATGACCACCTACGAGCGTCGCAACCACATTCGGCTGATCCGGCGCGCCGAGGACGACGCGCACGCAGCGCTGGATGACCTACTCGGCGGTAACGCTGCAGAAAACAAACCCGGAGGATGGGCTCGTTAGAGCCCTACAAGAGGGCGCGGATCAAACTCGTCAGAAGCATCTGAAGCAGGGACAAGAGCAAGATCAGCACCACGGGTGAAAAATCCAACCCCGCAAAGCTCGGAAGGCGCCGCCGAATAGGAGCCAGCAACGGCTCCGTGACGTCCCACAGAAAGCGCATGTACTTGTTCGCGTACGATATGCGCATCCACTCCAGAAGAATGCGGAGTATCAAGAGGAAAGAGTAAACCTGGAACACCAGACTCAGCAGATTGATCAACCAGCGCTCTATATTGGCGCCGGGCCGAAACAGCCACAACGGCGGCGCGATAATCCAGGCCAGGATCTGGTTCGCCAGCGCGACCAAAATCCAGAGCACAAAGATCGTCACGAGAGGCGCCAGGTCTACGTATCCCCCACGGGTCCAGCGGAGGGTGCCCCGTCCCAACATCTTACGCACGGGTCGCACGAACGGTTCCGTCACGGTGATCAAAACGCGCATCGCAGGATGTGAGGGTGAGACCTTAAACCAGGGAAGCGCCACCCGTAGCGCCAGCGCCAGGCCAAGGATGGCTACGAGGATGTCCAGCAGACTTCTGATTGTTAGAATTAGCGTCTTCATCTTTGCTAGTATACCATATCCCTAATAGGATCGTTCCCCGAAGATCCCCCGACCAACGCGCACCAGCGTCGCGCCCTCCTCGACCGCCGCCTCGAAATCGTTGGTCATGCCCATCGAGAGCTCCTTCCACGGCGTCTCGGGGAAGCGTCCTCGGAGCGCGCCTCGCAGCCGGCGCAGGGACGCAAAAATGGGCCGCACGGTCTCGGCATCGTCGACGTAGGGCGCCATCGTCATCAGGCCACGTACGTTCAGACCCGGCAGGGTCAAGATGGGCGCCACCACCGCGAAGAAGTGCTCGCGGAGCTCGTCATCGTCCGCCCAACCGGCGACGTCGAAGCCATACTTGCTCTCCTCACCGGAGACGTTGCACTCCAGCAGTACCGGCAGCTCCCGTCCGGCGTTCACTGCCTTGCGACTCAGCTTCTCGGCAATGGAGAGTCGATCGATGGCGTGAACCCAGTCGTAGAACTCGACTACCCAGCGGGCCTTGCGGCTCTGAATGTGACCGATCATGTGCCACGTGGGCGTTTCGTCACCCAACAGCTCCGCGACGCGGCGCAGCTTACCCACCGCCTCGCGCGGTCGATTCTCGCCAAAGTGCCGCAGCCCACACGCCCAGGCGACGGCGACGGCCTCCGCCGGAAAGGTCTTGGTGACCGCCACCAATTGTACGTCGTCAGGCTTGCGCCCAGCGCGCAGTGCAGCCTCTCCAATACGTCGCTGTACGTCCTTGACGTTGCGAGGAACGCTGTCCTCAAAATTCACACTAACTCCTTTGCTCCTCTATGCTTGAAGCCGTTTACATTAAATCGAGAGTGACTCACTGCCACCGCTGCATGCCGCGATCCCACGCCTCGTAGGGGGACTCCTCCCTCTTCTTACGGAAGACCGGCATCAGTATCATACCCGCAAGGAAGCCGCCAATGTGCGCCCACCAGGCCACACCCCCCCGCTGCATCGGCACGTTCAGGGACATCAATCCGCGGAAGAATTGCAGGAGGAACCAGCCGCCAAGCACCAGAACCGCCGGCACGGAGGTGACGAAGAAAAAGAAGGGAATGGGGATCAGCACTCGGATTCGCGCCTGGGGAAAGAGCAGCAGGTAGGCGCCCAGCACCCCGGCGATGGCGCCGCTGGCGCCCACGGTGGGCAGCTGTGCATGGGGCGCCGCCACGATCTGCACCAAGCTCGCCAGTACCCCGGAGGATAGATAGAAGATCAAGAACCGCCCGTGTCCCATCCGATCCTCGATGTTGTCACCAAAGATCCAGAGGTAGAGCATATTGCCGATGAGGTGTCCTAAACCACCGTGCAAGAACATGTACGTAAAGAGGGTCATCAGCACCATGGGGTTTGACCATGATCGCACCAGACGCGCCGGAGTCATCCCGAAGGTGTTGATGAGCTCCTTGATCTCCGGACCTAGGGAGAGTTCAAAGAGGAAAATCACCGTATTGACCGCGATTAACACTACCGTTATCAGCGGAAATCGCTGGCCCCGGACGTTGTCACTGAGCGGGATCATCAGAACCTCCCTCTATTTTATAGCAGCAGCGGCACGTACATCGTCGAACTGATTTGAAGACAACCATCAGGTGGAGCGAAAAGAGAGGAGGTCCGTAAGCACGGTCGTCTAGACGGCGCACCTCCTTGAACGTCGATCCACCTGTGATTGTAAATCAACTTCTCTCGAGCGCAATCCCCTGGCATTGACGGCATAGGGTTATATGCTATAGTGCTAGGCTACACAGCCAACCCCTCAACTGCACACGGGTTACATTTGAGCAGCTTATCCCGCCTGTTCGCCGTTGAACCGATTAAGTGTGATGAGCCCGACGCTCACCCTAACCAAGATGGAGGTAGAAAAGATGAGACGTTTGAAGAGCCTGTTCATAGTGCTGCTGCTGACCGGACTCGTGGTCGCAGCGTGCCAACCCACGCCCACACCCACCGAACCGCCCACACCGGAACCAACCGAGGAGGCCCCGGCTGCGCCCACCGCGACGCTGACTGAGGAAGAAGTGACTGAAGAAGCTACGGAGGAGCCCACGGAGGCGCCTACGGAGGAGGAGCCGGTGGAAGCGGACGCAGAGATTCCCGCCACGCTTCGGCTCCCCGATCTCAACGAACGAGAAGTCGTCGCGGTGACCGAGAACGCCTACACGCCGCTCAACTTCGTCGATCCCCTGACCGGCGAGGCCGTCGGCTGGGAGTACGACGCCACTGAGGAAATCTGCCGGCGCCTCAACTGCGAGGTACAGTGGGAGATCACCTCCTGGGACACCATGATCGCCGCCGTGCGCGAGGGCCAGTTCGACGTAGGCATGGACGGCATCACCATCACCGCCGATCGCGCCGAGCAGGTCGATTTCTCCGACCCTTACATGGTCTCCGAGCAGTTCATGCTCGTCCGCGCCGCCGAGGATCGCTTCACCACCGCCGAGGAGTTCGCCGCCAACGCGGAGCTGCTTATCGGCTCCCAGGCCGGCACCACCAACTTCTACGTCGCCGTCTATGACGTGCTCGACGGCGACGAGAACAATCCGCGCATCCAGCTCTTCGAGAGCTTCGGCGCAGCCGTCCAGGCGCTGCTGGCCGGCGACGTCGACATGGTGTTGATGGACGCGGCCTCCAGTCGCGGCTACATCGGCGCCAACCCCGACCAGCTCAAGACCGTCGGCGAGCCGTTGGGCACCGAGGAGTTCGGCTTTATCTTCCCGCCCGACTCCGACCTCGTCGAGCCTTTCAACGCCGCCATCGCACAGATGAAGGCCGACGGGTACGTCGACTACCTGAACAAAAAATGGTTCTTCCTGAGCGATCCCAACGGCGAGGACATGTACGACGAACTGCCCGACCTGGAAGCGCAGGAGGTCGTCGCAGTCACCGAGAACGCCTACATGCCGCTCAACTTCGTCGATCCGGTGACCGGCGAGGCCGTCGGCTGGGAGTACGAGGCCACCGAGGAGATCTGCCGGCGCCTCAACTGTGAGGTGGCGTGGGAGATCACCTCCTGGGACACCATGATCGCCGCCGTGCGTGAGGGCCAGTTCGACGTGGGCATGGACGGCATCACCATCACCGCCGACCGCGCCCAACAGGTCGACTTCTCCGACCCCTACATGGTCTCCGAGCAGTTCATGCTCGTCCGCGCCGCCGAGGACCGCTTCACCACCGCCGAGGAGTTCGCCGCCAACGCGGACCTGCGCATCGGCTCTCAGGCCGGCACCACCAACTTCTACGTCGCCGTCTACGAGGTGCTCGACGGCGACGAGAACAATCCCCGCATCCAGCTCTTCGAGAGCTTCGGCGCGGCCGTCCAG
>CAZCPK010000181.1:0-8074 GCA_964500755.1 uncultured Anaerolineales bacterium | reverse complement strand
GGGAATAAGGCTAACGTAAAGAAACTTTTACGGACCTACTTAGTTTTCGGGACATTCACTCCACTATCCGGCAAAGTTCCAGAGAGCCACAATTCCGAGGTAGCGAGTTACACCAACGACGGCGAAAAAGAATCGACGGATGAAACGGACCTAGCATATTTTCTTCCCCCCATCGACCAAGCGACCAACCGAACAGACGATCACCCGACCAAGCGACCATCTTGACGAGGAGGTTAAGATGCCCCCACAGGAAGAGCAAGTGCTCAAAACATTGTTGATCCTCCGCCACGCAAAATCCAGCTGGGAGGACGTTTCACTAGCGGACCATGACCGCCCGCTCAAGAAACGGGGACGTCGCGACGCGCCCCGCATGGGACGGTGGCTGCGAGAACAGAACCTGCTCCCCGACCTGATCCTGACCTCGACGGCCCAGCGCGCCCGCGAGACGACCCGGTTGGCGACAGAAGCCGCCGACTACACAGGGCCCATTCGTGAGGTACACGCGCTCTACCATGCCGAGCCAGAGGAGATCGTCGGCGTATTACGGACCATCGAGGAACCCCACGAGCACGTGATGATCGTGGGACACAATCCCGGCCTGGAGCTGCTGCTCGAAGCCCTGGTCGATGCGTGGCACCGTCTTCCCACGGCAACCCTGGCACAGGTCCGCCTGCCCCTCCCGCGTTGGCGCGCGCTGACGTTGACCACGCGCGGCGAGCTCCGCGGAGTCTGGCGACCTCGCAATTTGCGCTAAAACTCGACGTGACCAAAGCGCCCTCGTCAACGATATAATACTCACAAGGGGAAAGAAAGTAAGTCCACCGACGAGGAAGACGACGAGGGATGCAGAGATGAATCCAGCACATCGCGCTAACAAGACGCTCTTGTTCCTGCGCCACGCCAAGGCCCAGTGGGGGCTTCCGACCATCACCGATCAGGATCTCTCGCTGACGCCCCAGGGGCAAGAGGACGCCCGCCAGTTGGGCGCTCTTTTGCGACAGTGGCAGCTTGTGCCGGAGATGATCGTTACGTCCACGGCCGAACGCGCTCGAGACACCGCCCGCATCGTGGCCAATCACTGCCACTTCTCCGGTGAACTCTACACCACCCCCCTCCTCTATCATAACGATCCCGACCACGTGTTTGAACTGTTGAGAAAGGCGCCGGAGCGGCACCGTTGTATTCTGATCGTGGGACACAGTCCCGGCCTGGGCATGCTGTTGGCAGCGTTGACGGGGGAATGGCACCAGTTACCCATGGGTAGCCTGGCCCGCATCACCTTACCCATTACCAGCTGGCAAGCGCTTGACAAGAACACCCGGGCCGCCGATCTGGAACTCTATCGGCCTCAGCAACGGACGTCGCTTACTCCGACGTGGGCGGCAGATGCAGCCAGATAGCGGCATCCTGCAACGGTAGAGTATCGGGCGTGACGAAACGCACCACAGCCGGCACCAGGGAGGCCGCCTCCTCGGGCGGAACCGTGACGGGCACGCTGACCAGCGTCTCTGCATGGGGACCCGCCTGCACCCACGCCGAGCCCGCCGGCTCCCCCGCGACCCAGAGCTGCAACTCCGCCTGCACCGTCTCGTAGAAGGGATTGTCCACGGCAACCAGCACGCGCCCCTCCCCAGCCGACGAGAGCACGTGAATGGTCCCCACCGGGCGCCAGAGTCCCATCCGCGTGACCGCCTCCGAGATACAGAGCCGCACGTAGCGCGGGGACGCCGCCAGGGGAAGCTCCACGCCGTCCGCTGGCGCCTGCACGATCTCTCGCCCGCCCAGCATCGTCACAGACTCGACGGTCTCACAGAAGATCGGCAGCTGCACGGTGCGCGGTTCGTCCTGCGTCGTCCAAGCTGCCAGGGCGACCCGATCGCCACGCCGGAAGAACAGCACGTAGTCATCGGGATTCGCCAGGGGCAGACGCCGCTGGAAAGCGTAGCCCGTCAGGGTCTCGTTGAGCGTCACAGCAGCCTCGTAGGCTAACTTGGGACGCAGATCTTCGGTGACCAACCCGAAGTTATGCTCAATCTCCGCGCGGTTGGGGCCGTCGTTGCGCCAATCGTACCAGATGCTTAGGTCGACGTCGGCAGCCAGGTGCGAGAGCCACTGCCGGACGACGTACTGCGCCTGCAGCTCCTCCGTCGGGCCGTTGATGACGGTCGAATAGCCCCACTCCCCCGCGATCACGGGGATCTTGCGCTCCGGGCTGACCCGGTCGAGGATACCACGCAAGCGCGCGTAATCCTCCCAGGCGCTCTCCGGCGCGTCGAAGCGATAGGGATGTACCGTGACGGCGTCGAGCTTGTTGAAAAGCCCCACGTCGGCCAACGTTTCCAGATACTCCCAGGGAAAGCCAGCGGTCGCCGGGCCGACGATCAGCGCCGTCGGGTCCACGCTGCGGATGCCCGCGATCACCTTGAACGCCAGGTCGGCATAGTTCAGCGGATCGGGCGGGCCATGCCAGTATTTCTCCAGGTTGGGCTCGTTCCAGATCTCCCAGACGATCCCCTCTCCCCGGTAGCGCTCCGCCGCCGCCGTGGCGAAGCGTACAAAAGCCGTGCGTCCCTCCTCAAAGTGATGGGCATTCCCACCGCCGTAGAGGTCATTTCCGTAATCCAGGATAAAGATGATGCGGATGTCATGCTGCGCCATGGCTGCAACCAGCCGATCGTAGGCGGAGAAGTCGTAGCGCCCGGGAATCTCCCGCTCGATTTTATGCCAGAAGAGGTCCATACGCACGAAGCGGAAGCCGCCCGCTGCCAACATGGCCATCTCCCCGGGCTCAGGGTCGGTGAAGTGGATGTTGACGCCGAAAGGCTCCGGAAGGGCGTGACTGGGCAATAGCCACTGGACCGGGTAAGGCGTCGCCGTGGGTACCACGCTTATGGGGGTCACCGTCGCCGTGAGGGTGGCCGTGGGCGCCGTCAGAAAGCCCAGCGAGACCGTCGGGGCCGGCGTCGGCGTCGCCACGGTTCGGCGCGTGGGGCGCGGCGTTGTAGTCACAGGGGGCGCAACCGTCGGCGTCGCCGAGACGGACGTCGGTGACAGCGTCGCCGAGGAAAGCAAAGAGTGCTCGCCGAAGGTCGGCTGCGCGCACGCGGTTAACAAAATCAGTAGGGTTCCCAACCAGATCCAACGGTGCAAACGAGAAACGTAGCGTAAGCGAGACATGCCGCTATTATACCTGATCCATTGTCAAAGCACGAGGGGTCTCGGGGACTTTGCCGGATAGTGGAGTGAGTGTCCCTAAAACTGGTGCCGTAGGCTACGCTAGTGGGGCTCACCAGACCTTTTCTGCATTGTGACAGAAAGCGCGTGGCAAACGCAGCCTTTGCATCCGGCGAAATCCCAAAGAGCCAGCACGAGAGCGCCCAAACTGGTAATTCTCCATAAGTCTACCGTCGTTCACGGCGTCCATCGGTTTTCCCCATAGAGAGCGCCAAGCACGCAGAGAACAATCTGTTTTTTCTCTGTGCCCTCCGCGGGCTCTGCGGTGAGCTGTAGGTAATCACCAACGCAAAAAACCACCTCCACACCACCCCAAGAGTGTCCCCGGACTCGTACAGAACCACAGATTCCTTCTAAGGTTTGGCTCTGGTGAAAAACCTTTACGTCTGGGGCACCACAGAACCGCTTCGTTTGCACAAAATAGAAGCGATTTGGCATTTATCAAAAACTGTCCTATAGTCTACAGAATTGCAACCCCGCATGGACAATGAGATTGTCCGTTCAGCCGGGCCGAGGGGGCTTTTCATCAAGAGGGGGAAACGCGAAACCTCCGTGGATACTCCGGGGCTTTTGTTGCGCTGTGGATGGGTCCGGTCGCGGGAGCCTGCCGGAAGATCGGGTTGCCACCGGTTCGTCGCGTGCTTTTGATGTTCATGCGCCCCATTTATTCAGCAGTAGCCAAGGAAGGGAGAGAGAGAATGTCAGAACAACTAAACCCATTTGCGATTGCTCAGCAACAGTTGGATACGGCCGCCACCATCATGAATTTGAACCCGGCGCTGCACGAGCTGTTGCGCTGGCCCGCCCGCGAGATGCACGTAACTTTGCCCATCAAAATGGATGACGGTTCGAGCCAAATTTTCCACGGTTTCCGGGTGCAATACAACGACGCCCGCGGGCCGACAAAGGGAGGACTGCGTTTCCACCCTCACGAGACCATCGACACCGTACGTGCGCTGGCTGCCTGGATGACCTGGAAAACGGCGGTGATCGATCTCCCCCTGGGAGGTGGGAAGGGCGGGATCATCTGCAATCCCAAAACCATGTCCCCCGGCGAGCTGGAGCGGTTGAGTCGGGCCTATATCCGCCAGGTAGGCCGCATTCTGGGCGAGAACGTGGACATCCCCGCACCGGACGTCTACACGACGTCCCAGATTATGGCCTGGATGATGGACGAGTACGCCTTTATGCGCGGCTACAACGTTCCCGGCATGATCACGGGAAAGCCGCTGCCGCTGGGTGGCTCCGCCGGGCGGCATGACGCCACGGCCCGCGGCGGCATGTACTGCATCCGCGAGGCGGCTCACCGCCTGGGATTGGAGCTGGAGGGGGCGACGATGGCGATCCAGGGTTTTGGCAACGCCGGTCAGTATGCTGCGACACTGGGACGAGCGCTGTTAGGACTGAAAGTTGTGGCGGTCTCCGACTCCCGAGGCGGGCTCTACAATCCGCAGGGCTTCGACCCTCAGGCCCTCGTCACTCACAAACAAGAGACCGGCGCCCTGGACGGCTTCCCGGAGGGAGAACGCATCACAAACGCCGAGCTGCTCGAGCTGGATGTGGACGTCCTGACACCGGCCGCGCTGGAGAATCAGCTCACCGGCGCCAACGCCGGCAACGTCAAGGCCCGGATTATCGCCGAGCTGGCCAACGGCCCCACCACGCCGGAGGCCGACGAGATCCTCTTCGCAAACGGCAGTTACGTCCTGCCGGACTTCCTCTGCAACGCCGGAGGCGTCACCGTCTCCTACTTCGAACAGGTCCAGAACGCCTACCGCTATTACTGGGAGGCTGAACGGATCTACGAGTTGCTGGACGTCAAAATGACGGCGGCTTTCGAGAGCATGGCGCAGGTCGCGGAGAGGTATGAAATCGACAATCGCATGGCGGCCTACGTGGTAGCAGTAGGACGCGTCGCGGAAGCGTGTCAATTGCGCGGTTGGGTGTAGCGTCTGAAAGACGACCTGCATCCCGGCCGAGATCGGCTCCCCCGTCCCTAGGTGGACACGGAGTCTCGAGAAGGCCCAGTCCCATGGGGCTGCGGGTGCAATGCACTCGCGAATAGAACAGCGGGCGCCGCAGAGGCTTCCCAGGCTTTTGGGAAATCTCGGGCGCCCTTTCACCGGGAGTGTGTTGCACCCTTTATAGAAGACTACCCGCTTTTCGTACCACTCCCCTACTCGTCTGCCTCCGGCGGCTTGAGATATCCCACAGCGCATTCCTGATCGCTGTTCATAACAATTTCCAGGAATTTGCCGCCCGTGTAAGCCACCACGTCGGTCACGTGAACGTACGGTGCAAACGCAGCATCCCGTGGGAGGAGCTCAGGCAACACGTTGGGGGACTCGCGCAAGAAGTCGACGTTGAACACCGCTCCCTCGTCCCCAGGGAAAATCGGGAGTGGAAAAATCCCCGTCTCGATAAGATCCTGGAAAAAATGGGTGCCGTAGGAGGGTTCTGACGTGGATCCTCGACCGGACAGGGGGACTTCAGCCAACACCTTGGTGTTGAAGATGTCCGCGTAGGTGACCTTTACGCCCAGGTCAACGTCGGAACTGCCCCATCGCCCCGGGCCAATCAGGACAAACAACTCCTGTTCCAGGCGCTTGTTCAGCCGTCCGATCACCCGCGCGACCTCCAGCTTGGTCTCGTAGTCCGGGGCCTGGCTATAGCGCAAGGGGTCCACGTAGATACTATACCGTACGCCCTTCACGATGCCCTGGGGAACCAGCCGCAGCGTGCGAAAGAGCAGATCTTCGGCGGGGATATCCTCGGGAATCTGGATAATCTTCCGCCAACGCTTACTGACCAGGGGCCGACACTGCAGGAGGCATAGAGCGTATTTGGCGTGAGGATAGCCGGGGGCGACGTCCACCGTAAACTCCATATCCACAGGAGTCTGGAAGTAGTGTTCCAGGCGCTGCAACACCGTTCGCATCAGCCGGATGAACCGCGCGTCGTCGATCAACTTGTCAAAGGTCAGCACCAGGCGGCGCTCCCCCGCCACGTCCATGGAGGAGACGATGGGCGTGAGATAGTCCCCGCGATCCACAGCCGCCACGTAGCGTAGGGCGGGATAATCGGGCCCCAGAATCTCGCGGACGGGACGAGTCTGCAGTTCGTTTTCTTCGAGATTCAGAACGTCCATGAGACGCTGGGCGTACTTGCGCCGCTCGCGCGGACCGACGTAGGGACGGATCTGGGGATGGCTCAGCGCCACAATGCGCGGGTAATCGTTGGGCACGCGCTCCACTGCCCGGGTCCCAAAGCCGCACACCAACCGCAGAAAGCCCGCCTCGCGTCGGATTTTAGGATCCCAGCGGAAGGGGTTTTCGCTGTAGCCAATACCCGCCACCGTGGGGAAGAAAAACCCCCGATAATAGGTGCCCTGAGCCTTCTGGATCAAGATAGCCATGCGTTCGTCGTAGTCGACCAGACCCATCCGCTGCCGATAGAAGAGCGCGTCGGGACTTAGCATACTGGCATACACCTCAGCAATGGCCTTCATCAGCGCGCTCAGATTCTCCTCCGGCGTTCCCTGGTTGGGACAGAAGACGCTCTTATACTTCCCCGCCAGCGCGGCCCCAAAGTGCACTTCCAGCAGGCTGGAAGAGCGCACGACCAGAGGCGCATCTCCTACCCGTTCTAGCAATTTCCGAAGGCTGTAAACGATCTCGCCAGGAAATTGCCCCTCCTGATACGCCCGGCGAATCTGAGGATAGTCCGCCTCAATCTCCTCCCGGGATTTGTATTTCTGGTTCATATATCCCGTGAACCCGTTGATCAAAGAGAAATCGTAGGAGACGTCCGCACCGACGAAATAGGAATCGGGGATCCTCACACGCTCGTGCACCTTCAGGGGATCTCCTTCGATGGCTCTCTGCAAGACCTTGTAGGCCAACAACATCCCCGCCGCCTTGCCCCCGATCTTTCCCCGGCCGATGCGTCGTCGCTGCAGGTCCATCAGATCGTCGATGGTGAAGAGTTCCTTGGCGACGCCGACGAAATCCAGCTGATCGCTGAGCATGCGCTTGATCAATACGACGATGATCTCCCGCAGGTGGTGTTGGACCGCGACGCGCTTCTCTGGAGGAAGTCGCTCGTATTCCAATCCTTGCACGAAAAGAAGATCCCAGGGGGCAAATTCAGGATTGAAGGTCAGCCCTGGTGCCCGATCCTGAACCGCCACTTGACCGGACAGCACCTCCTCAATGACCTCGCGGAGTTGCGACAGGGAGAAGTTATTGGCGTAGTAGAAGTTCGTCAGCTGATCACGCACCACGGCGAGACGCTCGTTCCAGACATCGGCAGGTTCTTCTCCAAAGGGATCGGTCAATCCCTCACGGTACTGTGAAAGAATTGCCTGGGCTCGCACCTCGGCCTCGAATTTTTCCCGCGAGATAATCTCCTGCGCGAACAGCTCCTGACGCATCAGCTCCTGGATCCGCCGTGCCAGGATAGGATAGCGGGACAACTCCAGGTGAACTCTGTACGCTTTTTGCTGCTCCGGTGAATCCCCGGCAGCGCCATTCCAATTCACTTTCCTCTTTCCTTTTCCACCCAAGGTCTCAATCAAGCCGTGCCTACGGCGCCATTTTCATCCCTCATTATAATACTACAACGAGATTTCACCGGAAGAGCGGCTCGTAGGTCGCCAGGGAGTCCCTGGACGGAGTGCCGTTATACTGCAACTTCAAGAAACGTGGACCCGTCTCATCCTATGACAAGGGGCATATACCTCCAAAGTGATAAGGTCTGCTATAATTTTCCACTAGGTTTTTAGGTCGGCTCTTATTGGTTTCTGGGTGAAATGCGGGATTTCGAAGCAAATCGGGAAATG
>CAZCPK010000180.1:0-8074 GCA_964500755.1 uncultured Anaerolineales bacterium | reverse complement strand
TACGCGCTCTTGAAGAAGAATAGCGTCGGGGTGCTGGAGGATCCCTTCCCGGTGGAGACCGCTCGCCTAGCCCAGGCGTTTCTTCCCCGGGCACGGAGAGTTTTACTGTTGGGGGATGAGGCGACGGCCGGGGAGAAGAACCTCTCCCAGTTCGCCGCTGCTCTGCAGGCCGACGAGGGCTTGGCGCTCGAGGAGGTGCTCGTGGAGGAGACCGGTTCGTGGGAGACGTGGCAACAGACGGTGTTTGAGGTCGTGCCGCGCGTGGACTTCATCTTACTGGCGAATTATCGAGGCGTAAAGGACAGTCAGGGTGAACTAATTGGACAGGATGAAGTGTTGTCGTGGACCTTACGGCGTTCCATCCGTCCGGTCTTCGCACTGTGGCTGCCCGCTGTGCAAGGAGGGGCCGTGGGCGGTATGGCCGTCTCGCCTTACGAGCAGGGATGGGCGGCGGCCCAATTGACCGTTGAAATCTTAGAAGGCGCTTCGCCTACGTCATTGCCGGTGCGCACGCCACAGAAGAACGAGTTGGCGATTAACATAGCCGGCGCGGAGTATCTCAGCCTGCAGATCCCTATGACGCTCTTGACGACGGCCAGTGTCTATAAACAGTTTCCGGCTCCTTAGAGGAGGTTGGTGATGTTTGGAAAGTCTCTCAGCTTACAACGGCGTCTTGTTATTATCGTGGGGCTTCTACCGTTATTGATTCTGACGCCGGTTCTCTATTTTGCAGGGGTCCGTTTTCGCGATTTCTATCTGGAATCGACGCTCGACACCGCCCGGATTGTGACTCGTCAGGTGGAACGGACGGTTAGTGAGACCTTGCCCTACGTCTCTTCAATTCAGGATATGGTCGGACTGGACCGCTATCTGCGGAGCTCCATTGAGAGACAGCCGGCGATCTCCTTTGCGAGTCTGGTATTGGAAGATGGATTTGTCTATTACCATACAGAACCTGGGATGACGCGTACCACCATCGAGGTCCTGGCAGATCTCCCGGACGAGCCGGAGAGTGTGGTCGTCCGGGACGTTCCCCCTTACGGGCGGACGTACCTCGTCGTCGAACGCATGACGCTGCCGGTGGGACAGGGTGGGTCGGTGTACGCGGTTGTCGGGGAGCCGGCGTCCACCGTCGAGCCGCCGTTGCTCATCCTGGCGCCATTTCTGATCAGTGGCGTCGTTACCCTCTCCCTGGTGGGTCTAATGATGGTTTTCGTCGGACGAATGGTCGTCACTCCTGTGCGCTCTCTGGCGGAGGGCGCCGCCATGATCGGCGCCGGCGATCTCGGCTATCGGATAGAGATCGATCGCGAGGACGAGATTGGTTTCCTGGCTCAGGCCTTTAACAACACCGCCGAACGTTTGCAGGAGTTGGTGGGGTCCCTGGAGCAACAGGTCGCCGAGCGTACCCGGCAGTTGGAGAAGCGGGGGCAGCAGCTGGAGGCGGTCGCGCAGGTTAGCAAAGAGGCCACGACCGTGCGAGAGGCGGTGCCGTTGCTGGAGACCAGCGTTCAGGCCATCTCTGAACATTTCGGCTACTATCACGCCGGAATTTTCCTGCTGGACGATGAACGTGAGTGGGCCGTGCTACAGGCGGCTTCATCAGAAGGAGGGCGCCGGATGCTGGCCCGGCGGCACAGCTTGCGCGTCGGTCACCAAGGTATCGTCGGCACCGTGGCGCTTACCGGCTTCCCCCGCATTGCGCTCGACGTGGGGCGTGATGCCGTATGGTTTGATACGCCGGAGCTGCCTAACACGCGCTCGGAGATCGCCTTGCCGCTCTTCGACGCGAACGGCGAGACGATCGGTGTCCTGGACGTGCAGAGCGAGAAGGAAGCGGCCTTCAATGATGAGGACATCGACACCCTGCAGCTGTTGGCTGATCAGGTCTCCGTCGCCTTGCAGAACGCTCAGCTGCTTGAGCGGACCCGCTCCGCGTTGAGCGAGTTGGAGCTGCTCCAACGCGAACAGAGTCGCACCGGCTGGGCGCGCGTGATTCGTCGTATGCGCCCCCAGGCGTACGAATATGATAGTGTCTCCGTCCAGCCGGTCCTTCCGCTGCCGGTCTCCGACGAAGTGCTTTCTGCCGGGCAACCTCAGCAAGAAGAGTCCCGGGGCCGGGTCGCAACGCTGCGTGAACCCTTGCGCTACCGCGATGAGACGCTGGCTCTCCTCACGCTCTCTGATGAGGACCGGATGTGGACAGATAATGAGCTGGCATTGATCCAGGAGGTGAGCGATCAGGTCGCCATTGCTCTCGAGAACGCTCGTCTCTTTGAGGACGCGCAGCGCACGGCGCGCAACCAGGCTTTGCTCAACGCGGTGTTGCAGACTGCATCGCGGACGACGAACTCCGCCGAGGCCTTGCGGGAGATCGGTCGCATCCTAGCCCGAGGGCTGGATATGGCCATCGGTGTCTTTACCTTCCTGCGCTCCGACGTGGGAGAAGTACAGCCGCAGGCTATGATCTTGCCCTCCGGTGATGATATATTGAGCGACCGGGAAAGCTTCACCCTTCCGCCCGATCTTCAGATTTTCTTCCAGGGATTATCGCAGCCGGAGATGGGAAAGCGATTACCCCTCTTCGAGGATCTGGAATTGGGCGGCGAATACGCATTGGATCGGGTTCTGTACGTGGGCGTCACTACGGCGGCCGCGCAGATTGGCTTTATGACCCTCATCCAGCGGCGGTCTGACCTTCTGCTCGATCCCGAGACCCGAGATCTGGCGCAGTCTCTGGCCAACCAGGTCGCCGTGGTTGTGGAGAACATCAACCTGTTGGCGGAGACGCAGCGCCGTTCCGAAGAGCTGCAAACCCTCTACCAGCTCTCGCTGCGCTTTGGTGAGGAGACGGAAGCGAGCGCTATCCGACAACTCTTTATTGAACAGTCAGTGGCGTTGTTGGGAGGGGACGCGGGTCTCTACCTCAATTACAATCGGCAGGATCAACGGTTGTATGCCGTCGCAACGGTGGGCTCGGTGGATCCGCAGCATTGGGAAGCCGACGCTGGCGCCGGCTTCACCGGCTGGATCTTCGAGCAGGCGCGGCCCTTACGGGTGGATGATTACAGAGCCTGGGAGTCGTTGCATACCCAGATCCAAGCGCCTATCAAGGCCGCATTGGGTGCCCCGCTCCTAATCGGCGGTGAAGTGGATGGCGTATTGGTGGTCTTCCGTGAGGAAAACGAGGCAGCCTTTGAACCCGGCGACGTGCGGCTGGCCGAGCTGTTGGTGGCGCAGGCGGCGGTGGCGTTGGAGAACGCCCGGCTCTTTGAAGAGGCTCGCATCCGCGCCGAAGAGCTGACGCAGCTCAACGAACTGGCCCAGGCGCTGACCGCCCGTTTAACGGTGGAAGAGGTGCTGGAGCAGACGTATCATGGCGCCGAGCAGCTGCTGGAGGTCCCCAACTTCTATATCGCGTTCTACGACGCCGAAGAGGATTGGGTGAGTTTCCCCTTTGTTATCGAAAACGGCGAGCGGAAGGAGTGGTCGCCGCGTCCCATGGGCGCCGGCCTGACCGAGTACATCATCCGGCATCACCGGCCTGTGCTTCTCGCGGATGCTGCTGAGGTGCTAAACGAGGGGTATCAGGATGAGATTGAGTCAATCGGCACGGAAGCCCATAGCTGGCTAGGCGTGCCCATGTCCGTCGGCGACGAGGTATTGGGCGTGTTGACTATCCAGAGCTACGATGCAGCGTATCTATACGATGACCACGATCTCAGTCTATTGTCGGCCATTGCCGGACAGACGGCGATCTCTCTCCGTAGCGCTCGCCTTTATGAGCAAGCGGAGCAGCGGGCGCGCCTGGAGCGACAAATTTACCAGATTACCACGCGCATGCGCCGTTCACCGGACGTCTCGTCGATCCTGCAGACCGCAGTGGACCAGTTGGGACAGGCGTTGAACGCCGATCGAGCGGTCGTCCGGCTCAAGCGTCGGGATATAGAGGATGGCGATGGACACACAGCCTAATGGATTTGGAGCATACCGGGAGCGCGCGCTTATGGCAAGACTCGATATAGTATCTCGGTCTCGTCAAAGAGCCTCTGAGCGCATTGGATGGCCCTTTGGCTTAGACGTCGATTCTGGAGGGGAGAGTTAGGATGTTCAACCGAGTACGAGAATTTTTGACGATCTCGGAGGCCAATCGGGAACTGGTTCACGACGAGCTGGCAGGCAAGCTGCACTTCGGCTTTTTTGTCGCCCTTTCAGTCACGGCTATGGCGCTGATTCTGCTTCTGATGGGTACCAGTGGTTCTTGGTTGCTCCTGGCGCCGCTTTCGTTGGCGTTCCTCTGGGCGGCAAGGCGATTTCATCAGCGTGGACATACCAGCCTGGCCTTGAACCTGGCCCTGACCACCGTCACCCTCCTGGTAATTGTGGGGGAATTCGCGGGCGGGGCGCTCAGGGGCGTGAACCTGCTTTTCTGCGCCTTGCCCATCGTCGTCGCCTCCTTATGGATCAGACCTGAGGCGGGATTGATATGGGCCAGCTTGATTTTGGTAGGATTTGTAGGCCGTGCGATCATCGCGGCGCAGTGGTACGCTGAAGTGGTAGACGTCGGCCTGCTATCCTTGCGTATGATGGGGGTCGGCGTCGTCGCGCTCATCGGCTGGTTTGTTGGGACCTTCGAGGCCGGTGTGATCGGTGATCTCCGCCGTCGTATTCAGTACGGGCGGGCCGGAATCGAAATTGGCCGCAACGTCTCCGCCTTTCGAGAGGTCGAGGCGATGGTCGCACGGGCGGTGAACCTGATCCACGAAGCCTTCGGCTACTACCACGTTGGCGTCTATCTCCTCGAGCCGGATGAGGAGACCGTCACCTTGATCGATGACGCCGGCGGTGAGTTACCCGGTGTCAGCGGTGAATTTCAGCTCTCGGTTGCGGGGAATACTGGGGTTGCCGCGGCTATCCGTCAGAAGCAGATCCACCAGCTGGCAAATTGGAAAGAGACCGTGGACGCCAGAGGACGGACCATTCACTTCACCTACCATCGCCTGCCCCACTTTCCCACCCGCTCCGAGTTGGTGATCCCGCTGATGGTCCGCGATCGGGTGTTGGGCGCCTTGGACGTCCACAGCACGGAGGTGGATCCCTTTACCGAGGACGTCTTGCACACGTTGGAGGGCCTGGCGGGTAACATCGCCAACGCTCTGGGCACCGTCCGGTTGTTAGATACCGTTCAAAGTCGTCACGAGGAGCTCTCAACGCTCTACGCTCAAACCCAGCGCCGCGCTCGCTATCTGGAGACGACGGCGGAACTGGCTCAGGCCATCAGCTCGCTGTTGGATCCGCAGGTGCTGCTCGAACAGGCCGTGAACCTGGTCAGCAGGGGTCTCGATCTTTACCAGGTTGGTCTCTTCTTGATCGACGATACCGAGGAATGGGCCGTGTTGGTGGCGGCGAGCAGCGAGGGCGGCAGACGTATGCTGGCACGGGGACATCGCCTGCGTATTGGCGAAGAGGGCATCGTCGGCTGGGTGATCGCCAACGAGACGCCCCGCATTGTGTTGGACGTGGGAGAGGACGCCGTTCACTTCGAGAACCCCGATCTTCCCGAAACCCACTCGGAGATGGCGCTGCCGCTTAAGGTGCGCGAACATCTGCTGGGCGCGCTCGACGTCCAGAGCCAGCGTCCTGCGGCCTTCAACGACGAGGACGTCGCGGTGCTGCAGACGTTGGCGGATCAGATTGCGGTCGCCATCGAAAACGCCCGCCTCTTTCAAGAGAGCCAGGAAGCGCTTCAGGAGATGGAGGCGTTACAGCGTCACTATGTGGCCCAGCAGTGGGAAGAATTCTTGCAGCAGCCCCAGGAAATGGGCGCTGAGTACCGCAGCCTGGGTGTGACGCCCATGGACGAGCTGTGGACGGAAGCTATGGAGCGGGCGCTTTCCGATTCTGATCCCGTGGTGCGTAGGCGGGTGGAGACCCCACCGACGTCGGAGGCCGCACCTCTCTCCCCGGTGCAAGCTTCGTTAACCGTTCCCATCACCCTGCAGGATGAGGTCATCGGTGTGCTGGAGATTCAGGAGACCGACGAGAGCCGTGATTGGACGGAGGAGGAGGTCAATATGGTGAGTTCGGTTGCCGACCAGCTGGCCCTGGCGCTCGAGAACGCGCGACTCTTCGAGCAGACACAGCAGGCGCTCTCCGAGACCGAGCTGCTCTACCAGGCCACCGGTGACCTGAACTTTGCGCAATCCTACGATGATATTCTGAAGGCTTTGAAGGAGAACTCACTGCTTGGTGAGGCCGACGTCAACGTCAGCCTCAACCTGTTCGATCGGCCGTGGACCGAGGAGGGGATGCCGGAGTGGAGCATCGTCGTGGCGCGGCAGGGCAATCTGGACGACTCGCTGGCCCAATCGCGCTATCGACTCGCGGAATTCAGTGCGGCCGATACCCTTTTGCACGCCGATGCGCCGACGCTGATCGAGGACGTGGCTACCGACGAGCGACTTGACGGACGAACCCGGGCGCTTTACGGGCGCAGGTTTGGCGCGGGCAGCACGGTCTTCGCGCCGCTGGTGGTAGGTGGTCAGTGGATTGGCTACATCAACGGGATTTACGGCGAGCCACGGACATTTGAGGAGTCGGAGGTGCGGCGCTTGATGGGGTTGGCTGGTCAGGCCGCCGTCGCCGTACAGAACCGTTATCAGCTGACGGCGACCGCTGCGCGCGCCCGTCGTGAGCGCCTGATCCGCGAAATTGTGGGGCAGATCCAGGCGGCGCCGGACGTAAAAGGTGTCTTGCAGATGGCCACGCGGGAGCTAGGGCAGGCGCTGCAGGCCAAGAAGGCCACCATCCACCTGGGAAAGGGCCGCCTGCGCGAGCGCCGTAAGTTGGGGACCGGACCACTGCCGGAGACCGAGGACAATGGTTCAGAAGGCAAGGGTTCATAATCCTGGAAATATGTGATAGACTGTATAACCGTGGTTGGATACCATGGTTGATTCTATTCTATGTTCTAAAAAATTCTAAGCAAAATTCTAGATAAAAAGGAGGAAGTATATGCCCATCAAGATGGATACCAGTATACCAAACGCCGGACGGGTCTACGACTACGTGTTGGGGGGGAGCCATAATTTCGCCGCCGATCGCCAGGCTGCCGAGTTCATGTTGAGTCTCGTCCCCTCCACCCGTAAGTGGGTGCGGATGCTGCGGATGTTCATGCATAACTCCATTCGTACACTGCGGGAAGAGGGATTCAGCAGATTTATAGATTTTGCCTCCGGTTTGCCGACGGTGGATCACATCCACCAGGCGGCGCCGGATGCCAAGGTGGTGTACGTCGACAACGACCCGGTGACAGTTACCTTTGCCCGGGAGTTAATCGGGGATAATCCAAACGTCCATTATCTGGAGCGAGATATTCGCGACGTCGAGGGGATTGTGGAGTCACCCATTGTCCGGGAGACCTTTGGAGACGCTCATAAGGCCGCCATCGGCTTCAACGCGGTGACTTGCTTCTTGGAAAAAGACGAGCTACAGGAGATTATGCAGGCGCTCTACGATTGGGCGGCGCCGGGCAGCAAGGTGTTCGCGACCTTTGAGACCAAGGACCCTGACCTGATGACGCCCAAGATGCAGCAATTTGTGGATATGTTTGAGCAGATGGGGAGCCCCTATCACTTCCTCACCCTGGAAGAGAGCCGAGAACTTGTCTCTCCCTGGACGCCCGATAAGGAGGGCTTCCGCCCCCTGGCGGCGTGGTTGGGGATTGAGGATCAGATTACGGAGGAAGATCGCGAGGGCGTGGGATTAGAATTCTACGGCGTTCATCTCGTTAAGTGACGACGTTGGGATAAAGGCTGGGGTTGTGGAGATCACAACCTCAGCCTATCCAGAGATTGCAATCTGGTGACGAAGCACATAAATTCTCTGTTCATTATCTAGGTGCGTTTATAGGTGAGTTCTCAAATCCACGGTACCTTACTGTTGATGGATGGGCTTGAGATCAAACTCAGATTACGGTAGTAGGGTGTACCCAGGTGCGACGCACCTTCGAATGTTTGAAAATGACCATTTCGGGCACGCTGTCATATCGGGTAATCGCAGGTGCGTTGCACCT
>CAZCPK010000179.1:0-8078 GCA_964500755.1 uncultured Anaerolineales bacterium | reverse complement strand
GCGCGACCTGGTGGCTGGAGAGCATCTTCGGCCTGCGCGGCACCGACGAGGCGCTACTGGCCCGCATCGAGGCCGGACCGCCCCGCTAGACGCGGTCCAACGGCGGGACGTAGCCCGGCAGCGGCAGCAGGGCGCGTAGACTGGCGGGCAGCGCGTCCACCTGTGGGATGGGGGGACCGCCCAGCAGCAGGCGAGCGCCCTGCGGCGGGCTGAGCGTGACGTCCGCCGCGTCGGCAGCCGCCGCCACCACGGCAACCTCGCCCCGACGAACCCGAAGCGTCGCGGCGGTCGTCCGATCGTGCTCGGCGAGGGCCAGCGTCACGGCAAAATCGCCCAGACCCTCCGCGCGCCGTCCCAGCAGCGGGCGAAACGCCCGGAGCACGCCTACCAGATCGTTGACGCGGTACATGCCCACCTCGACGAGGTTCCAGTCGGTGGCGACGGGCAAGACCCGCGCCAGCCGCAGGGCATCGCCCATCCCCAGGTCCCAGGTGACCTCCGGCGCGCCGGTCGACTGCTGGAGCGCGTGGAGCCAGCGGACTTCCTCGCCCCGGGTCGATACCAGCTCCAGCACCTTCAACCCATGTCGACCTTCGGCGTTGGCGAGCGCGTAGCCCTCCTCGCCGATCCAGGCGCGGATCCCCTGTTTACGTAATTGCAGGTCTAGATCAGGACGGACGGTGTGGCAGTCGGTGGTGTCCATAAAGCCGGCAATGATCGGTGCCGCGGTCCAGGGTAAGACGGCCTCCACGTCAAGCGGCGGCGGCGCGTCGTCCCACGTCAGCGAGCGCTTGGTAAAAGTCAGCCGATAGGCCGGGCCCGCCATCTCCCAGCCGAAGGTGTTGTAGCGCTGGCGGTCACCGCCGAGCCAGGAGAGCGGATAGTTCTGCGCCCGCAACTCCGTCACGGCGTGGCGCAACAACCGCGTCATGTACCCCTTGCCCCGAGCTTCCGGCGCGGTGGCGACCGCGCCGATCCCGCCGATGCGCAACCGCACGTCGCGGATGACGACCTCCAACGGATAGATCCCCACATGCGCTATGAGCTCGCCCCCTTCTTCGATGACGTAGGCCCAGCGGCAGGCCTCCTCCGTGGGATGGTAAAGGTGGGGATACTCGCGACGGAAGAAACCATAAGAATGACCAAATGCGCGTTCCAGGAGACGCATGAGTGGACCGAACTCCTCCAGGCGCACGTTCCGCAGTTGAGTCGTCACTATACTCCCCTCCTTTGCTAGCATTAAAATGTCAAGGTCTCCCCAGGCGTCAAATGGGCGACGCAGGTGGGGAGTGTGGTCGCGTGCAGCCGCCGGGCGAAGCCCTCTACCGAGTGCCCGGTGCGCATCAACGGCAAGCGCGGTTCGATATCCAGATGGACGGGAATCACGACGTCGGGCCGGAGCGCCGCAACCGCCTTGACGGCGCCGATCTCGCCCATCGTCATGGGCAGCCGAAAGGTGGTAACAGGCAAGAGCGCGGCGTCAAGGTCGTAGCGCTGACCGAGCTCGTACATAAAGGGGCGCCGATAGGTATCCCCGGCAAAGTAGACCGTTCGTCCCTCAGCTTCAAGGACGTAGCCGGAGGCCAGGGCAAGATGAGATGCCGGTACGGCGGTGATGGTCACGCCGTCGGCGACCTGCCGCTTCCATTTCCGCAGGGGGACGACGGTACGACCCCCAAAGACCCTGGTAAAGAGCGCGCTGCCCATCGGTACGATAATAGGCACCTCGTCGGGCAACTGTCGGAAGAGAGCCGGATCGACGTGGTCCCAATGGTGGTGCGAGAGAAGCACCAGGTCGACGGCGGGCAGCTCCTCCCGAGAGCGGGCCGGCGGTCGCACGCGGCGAAAGGCCGGGTGTTTCGACTTGCGCAAATACGGATCAGTGAGGATACGCAAGCCTGCTGTCTCAAAAAGCACCGTACTGTGTCCAATCAACGTAATCTGCATGGATGCACTCCTCCAGGACACACGAATAAGGGATGGATACAAGAGCCGAATACAAGCTGGACTCACGATCAATAGTATGGATAGATTCACTTAAAATGCAAATTGTGACAGGAAGCGCGTGGCAAACGTTGCCTTTGCATCCGGCGAAATCCCAAAGAGCCTGTATACTTAGTCCATGGTGACGCCGATTTTAGCCACAAAACTCTATATCCCCCCGCCTCAACCTAACGGCGTCCCTCGCCCCCGCCTGATCAAGCAGCTGGAGGAAGGACTACACCGCAAGCTCACCCTCGTCTCCGCACCCGCCGGCTTTGGCAAGACCACGCTGATCAGAGAATGGGCACACTCGGGAATAAGGGCCCGGGGATATGAACAGCGTACAGTTGCGGAAACCTCTACTACCAAGTATGCCTGGCTCTCGCTGGACGAGGGAGACAACGATCCCGTTCGTTTCCTGACCTACTTGATTGCCGCCTTACAAACGGTCGAGGCAAATCTCGGCGGAGACGCGTTGAGCATACTCCAATCCCCGCAGGCACCGCCGCCGGTTGAGGGCATCCTGACCGCTCTGATCAACGACGTCGCTGACCCCTCCCCTAGGCTGGTTCTCGCCCTCGATGATTATCACCTAGTTGAAAATCCACTCGTCCACGAAGCCCTCACCTTTCTACTTGAGCATCTGCCGCCCCAGTTCCACCTGGTCATCGCTACCCGTGAGGATCCACCGTTCCCCCTGGCCCGCTATCGCGCCCGAGGGCAATTGAGCGAGCTCCGCGCGGCCGACCTGCGCTTCACGCCGGCCGAAGCCGCTGTCTTCCTCAATACGCAAGTGGATCTGAAGCTGTCGGCGGAAGATATCGCTGCGCTGGAGAGGCGCACCGAGGGCTGGATCGCCGGCCTGCATCTGGCCGCTCTCGCGCTACAAAGCATAACTTCAACGCAGAACCCTCAGGATATCAACGAATTCATCCAATCATTCACCGGCAGTCATCGTTATGTGCTGGATTACCTGATTGAAGAGGTCCTGGAGCGACAACCTGAGAAGATACAGACGTTCCTGCTGCGCACCTCTATCCTCGACCGTCTGTGCGGGTCTCTGTGTGACGCCGTCTTGAAGGATGCCGGCACCCGATCTTCCACCTCCAGCGCCTCGGGACAAGAGACCCTGGAATATCTTGAACGAGCCAATCTGTTTATCGTGCCCCTGGATGACGAGCGGTGCTGGTATCGCTATCATCATCTCTTTGCGGATTTGTTGCGACAGCGATTGCAACAGAAGCGCGCTTCGCCCGCCGGCGATGAGGGGGTAACTGTGGCCAAATTGCACAGACGCGCCAGTATCTGGTACGAGGAAAATGGTCTGGCGCTTGAAGCTTTCCGCCACGCCGCGGCCGCCCATGACGTTGAGCGGGCTGCGCGCCTGGTCGAAGGCAGGGGGGCATCTGGCGCGCAGGGTATCCCCCTGCACTTTCGCGGCGCGGTGGCTCCCGTGCTAAACTGGTTGGCGTCGCTGCCGAAGGCAACCCTGGACGCCAGGCCATCGCTGTGGGTGATGTATGCGTCGGCGCTATCCATGACCGGCCAGCTGACCGGAGTCGAAGAGAAATTACAAGCTGCTGAAGCTGCCCTACAAGACCACGAGCCGTTCGCTACCGCGGACGACAAGATCCGAAACCTCGTCGGACATATTGCTGCGATACGCGCCCTTCTGGCGGTCACCCAACACGAGGTAGAGACCATCATCTCCCAATCGCACCGAGCTCTGGAGTATCTGCACCCCGACAACCTGGCCGTCCGCACGGCCACCACCTGGAAACTGGGGATCGCTTATCAACTCCGGGGGAAGCGGACGGCGGCCAGCCGCGCCTATGCCGACGCTATCGCTGCCAGCCGGACCTCCGGAAACACCATCATCGAGACGTCGGCGACCCTCGGGCTGGGCAGCGTACAGGAATCACAGAATCAGCTCCAGCTGGCAGCCGAGACCTATCGGCGCTTCCTACAGCTGGTGGGAGACCAACCGCAGCCCATCGCGGGCGAAGCGCATCTAGGCCTGGCTCGGATCCACTACCAATGGAACGAGCTGGAGGCAGCCCAACGGCACGGGGAGCAAAGCGTTCAGATGGTGCAGCGGGTAGCAAGCTTTGACACATTCGCTTCCTGCAAAATTTTCTTCGCCCGTCTTAAACTTGCCCGGGAGGACATGGTAGGCGCGACGGCTGAGATGACAGAAGCCAAGCAATTCTTGAGCCGGCACACCTTTGTGCAGCAGATACGTGAAGTTGCGGCCGCCCACGTACGGGTTCTGATTCACCAGGGCAAGCTGAGGACCGCGGCTGATCTGGCGGAGACGCACGATCTCCCCATCAGTCGGGCCCGCGTGCACCTGGCCCGGGGTGACGCCTCCGCGGCCCTGACGGCGCTGGAGCCGTGGCGTCAGCAGGTAATCGCAAAAGACTGGAAGGATGACGTGCTCAGGGCCACTATTCTACAAGCCCTCGCTTGGCAAACGGAGGGTCAGGAGGAGAAGGCGCTACGCTTGCTGGGTGAGGCGCTGGCGCGAGCGGCGCCGGGAGGTTTCATCCGCCTCTTCGTCGACGAAGGCCCTCCGATGGCTCACCTGCTTTCGAAAGCAGCGACTCGGGGCATGGCCCCGGAGTACACGGAAAAACTCCTGGCTGCATTCCCTGATTTCTCAAAAGCGCCAGCCACACAACATGAAATTGAGAGTCGAGAAGTCGAGATGATCGACCCTTTGACTCCTCGCGAGTTGGAGGTGTTACAACTCATTGTCCAGGGCCTCTCGAATCGTGAGATTGGCGAGCGACTGTTCATCGCCTTGAGTACGGTCAAGGGACACACGCAAAATATCTACGGCAAGTTACAGGTACATCGACGCACCGAAGCCGTAGCGCGCGCCCGCGAGCTGGGGTTGATGTAGCCTCGGTTAGCTTGCTCCTGAAAAGGCGTGGAGGACCCTGGATTATCTAGAGTCATTGGGTTCCGCTGAACTACTCCCCCCTCCAGACCCCCGTTTTCTCACACATCAGACGCTTTCCTCAAGCAATTATGTGGTACTAGTACCCTCATCCCTACCCCAAACAGTACTTTCGTATCTTTACGGTGTTACTGCGTTGCCGTTATACTGCTCTTATAGTAAACAACTGACGCAACGTCTGAGATACGATCGGTACGGGTGCGAGGAAATGACAAACGAATTCGATTCGAAAACGTTAGTCTATCAGATTAAAATCCAAGGTCACCTGGGAGATCAGTGGGCCGACTGGTTTGAGGGGCTTTCCATCACGCTGGAAAAGAACGGCACCACGCTGCTGACCGGCCCGGTGGCCGATCAGGCGGCCCTGTATGGTCTGCTAAGAAGAGTACGAGATCTAGGCCTGCCATTATTGTCGGTCAATCGTGTTACTAAGTAGAAGGAGAAGGAAATGCGTGCAAACAAGAGTCTCGCAAGGACGATGGGTATATTGTATGTCATAGGGACCCTTGCGGGTATACTGAGTCGCGTTCTCACGGGCCCTATCCTCAACGCCCCGGACATTCTACTCAGCATTGTCGCCAATGAAAACCAGCTTGTATTCGGCGCCCTCTGTGTGCTGATAATGGGCATGGCGCTGACCATGATTCCCGTTGTGGCGTTCCCCGTCCTGAAGAAACACAATGAGATCCTGGCGCTTGGATATGTTGTTTTCCGAGGGGCCCTTGAAGCCGTTGCCTACATGATGATCGTCGTCAGCTGGTTGATATCCGTGCCCCTTAGCCGCCTATATCAAGCCGGAACGCCAGAGGCCGCCAATCTGCAGGCTGTGGGCAGTATATTGCTAGAAACCCAGGAAATGGGGGTCGTTTTGATGATTGTTTTTGGCCTGGGAGGATTGATGCTGTATTATCTCTTGTACCGGACAAAACTCGTGCCTCGATGGTTGTCGGGTTGGGGGATAATCGCGCTTATATTGAATTTTGCTGCCGGGCTGTTGAGTATGTTCAATCTTATCAATCCTCTCCTGACCATCAGCACCCTCCTGCAGTTCCCAATTTTCTTGCAAGAGATGGTGCTGGCGGTATGGCTGATTGTCAAGGGCTTCAACACCTCCGCTATCGTTTCTGAATCTGCTTGAACAGGGAGTAGGAAGATGAACACAGGCAAGAATACGTCAAGAATGCTAGGGGGTGCGTTTCTCCTACAGTTTGTCACCTCGTTCTTCAGCGGAGCGGTCCTGAACTCGGCCCTATTTGTATCCGAAGATATCGGCGAGGTGCTGATCAACATCGCCAATAAGGTCATACTGATGAGAGCGAGCATGTTGGTGGATACGCTCACGGCCCTCGGCATTATATTTCTTGGAGTCATGCTGTTTGTCACGCTGCGGAAACAAGGTGAAAGGATGGCACTCGTCGCCTTAGGATGCTATATGCTGGAGGCAGCGCTACTTGCCACCAGCAAATTAGCGACCTTTTCTCTCCTACGCATCAGCCAGGTATATGTCGCAACAGGCCATGCCTCTCATTTGCAGACCATGGGCACGCTGGCCCTCGAAGCGATGGACTTTGTCGGCGTGGATCTGCACATGTTGGTGTTCTCCCTGGGTGCGATACTTTTCTATTATTTGCTCGACAGAGCGAGAATCGTACCGCGTTTCCTCTCCCTCTGGGGTTTGATAACGGTCTCCCCGCTGCTGGTCTTCACGCTGTTCGCCCTATTCGGTCATGAACTACCGTTTTTTCTCTATCTCCCTTACGTCCCCTTTGAGCTTGTCATCGGCGTCTGGATTCTGGTCAAAGGCATACACCGTAAGGGGGAAGTACGATGAAAGCCATCGTCATCAACGATTATGGTTCACCGGATGTCCTGGAAAGCAAAGAGATTGCACCACCCAAGATTGAACAAAACGAGGTGCTGGTGCGCGTGCACGCGGCAGCCCTCAACGCCGGCGACGTCTTTTCCATGCGCGGCTCACCCTGGCTCGCGCGACTTATGGTCGGTTTTCCCAAGCCCAAGGACTACGTCCTCGGCTGGGACGTGGCGGGACGCGTCGAGGCGATTGGCGAGCACGTGACCCAGTTTCAAATCGGGGACGAGGTGTTCGCCTCGTGCTCCAGTGCGCTGGCTGCGTACGGGAGTGTCGCCGAGGACAAGCTGGCGCTAAAACCCACCAACCTCACCCTCGAACAGGCCGCCGCTGTGCCGAGCGCAGCCCTGACCGCTTTGCAAGGTCTTCGCGACGCGGGGGAGGTGCAGCCGGGACAGCAGGTCTTGATCAACGGGGCGTCGGGCGGCGTGGGGACCTTTGCGGTGCAGATCGCCAAATCCTTCGGCGCGGAGGTGACCGGCGTCTGCAGCACGCAGAATGTGGAACTGATGCGTTCCATCGGCGCCGACCACGTCGTCGATTACACGCACGAGGACTTCACGAAAGGCGACCTACGTTACGATCTCATCTTCGACAACGTCGCCAACCACCCGTTTGCCGCCCTCAGACGGGTGCTCGCTCCAGAGGGTATGCTCGTCCCCAACAGCGGTCACGGCGGTACGGGCTACGTCGTCAAAGCGTTTCTGTTGGCGCCGTTCATGCGCCAACAGGGTAGCATGTTCCAGACCCATCCCAACCGTCGGGATCTGCTCATTTTGAAGGAGCTCATCGAATCGGGGAAGATCACGCCCGTTATCGACAGAACGTATCCGTTGCGCGACACTCCCGAAGCCCTAGGCTACGTGGGGAAAGGTCACGCCCGGGGCAAAGTCGTCGTCACCGTGGCGCCTGACGACCGTGAAGGTGAATAAGAATGGACGACGTGCAGATTAAGCTCTCGGCCTTCTGGGTGGCGCTGATGCTGACCTATCTCCTGGGAGACGTGCTGCGCATCTTCAGCGGCGACTTCAAAGCGGGGGAGATAGGGGGCGAGCAGGTCACGCAAGGGATGTGGCTAGGCATCGCTGTGATCATGTTGATTCCCATCGTGATGAGTGTGCTATCCTTGACGTTGCCCTACGGCGCCAATCGCTGGGCAAACATCATCATGCCCATCCTGTTGATTGCTTTCAACATTCTGGGCCTGCTTGATGTTCCCCCGAAAAAATGGACAGGGAGATAAGCAAAAACATGTATAATATC
>CAZCPK010000178.1:0-8078 GCA_964500755.1 uncultured Anaerolineales bacterium | reverse complement strand
ACAACACCGGCATCACGCTCACCGACCTCAGCGTGATCCCGCAGCCGCCGCCCGGCATCACGGCGACGCTGCTCTACACCGATCCCGCCACCGCGCCCGAACCCATCTGGTCGGAGTTGAGCTTCCTCAATCGCACCGCCGTGCCCGACGCTTGGCGCAGCGTCTGGTACTTTGAGCTGGAGGTGGGCGACGTCGATCCGGCACTGTGGGACTCGCTTCTGGAGCTCCCCATCGCCGTCTCGGCCGACGGTCTGCCCGCCGACTATACCGCGCCGCCGGCCCGCATCTATCTCGAGCGCGAGGCCGAGCCGACCTTCGTCTCGGCGCCAGCCCGCGACCTGGTGCTGACCGACACGCTGCCGAGCAACGTCACGCTAGAAGCCGCACTGCTGATCACCGACGCCGCCGTGCTCGACGACCTGTGGACCGCGCTGGACGCCGACGCCGGCAACCTGGCGGGCGACACGGCGGGCGCGCTCTTCGACACGCTGGCGCCCACCCACGCCCTCACCATCGGCACAGTCGTCAGCGACGGCCTCGTCACCTTCGACCTACCGGCGGCCCAGCGGACGGTCCCGGCGGACGCGGACTGGCACGTCGTCGCCAAAGCCACGCTGCTGCGGGCGCATCACGGCACCAACGTCGTCAACGCAGGCGCGGGCATCGGCTACACCGACCCCTTCTCCATGACCTGGCACGATCAGGGGCCGCCGGTGGTGGTGGAGGCGCACGGCGCGGCCGTCTGGGTGGACTACGAGTGCGATGGCGGCTTCGAAGCATCGTCCTATGCAGCCTCGGCCTACGTGTTGCGCGAGGAGGGCGGGACGTGTATCATCCCCGACTACGGCCCCGCCGAGGTGGTCATGGACGTGACGGCCTACAATGCCGGCGACGCCATCGCCCGCGCCGTCACCGTGACCCTCACGCTGCCGGAGGGCATCACCGTCACGGAGTCGACGCCCGCGTGGCTGGATCTGACGGAGCGCACGGTCACCTGGTCCATCGGCGACCTGGCGCCGGGCGCCTGGCGAGAGGTCACCATCGTCTTCGTCGTCGAGCCGGACGAGGGCGAGTGGGAGGGGGAAGCGCTCGCCGCTGCGGTGGAGCCCTGGGGGCGGCTGCTGGCGGTCCGGCGCACCGACGGCGCCTTCGTCGACGCGTACAGCGACCGGCCGGTCAGCGGGCAGTTCGCGGGTCCCTTCTGGTTCAACGTCTGGTCGGCGCCGCGTTACGTCTACCTGCCCGTCGTCACCCGCGCCTACGACACGCGCCCCGATCTGGTGGTGCAGGAGCTCTCTGTGGATCCGGCGGTTCCCGGGGCGTTGACGCTGACGGTCGCCAACGTGGGGGAGGGTACCGCGCGCAACTTCTGGCTCGACCTCTACCTCGATCCCGAGGCGCCGCCCGAGGTCAATCAGCCGTGGACTGCGCTCTGTCACCCCTACGGCGCGGCCTGGTTCGTCGACGCGCTGCCGGCCGGGGCGACGCTGACGCTCTCTATCGGCGATGCATACTATCAGGGCGACCAGAGCCGCTGGCCCGACGTCTACCCGGCGGGCGGGCACGAGATCTGGGCCTACGCGGATTCCTGGGGCTATCCGCAGCCCTGGGGTGGCGTCCAGGAGCTGGATGAGGGCAACAACCGTTTTGGTCCAGTCACATTTGATGTGACGGGCGCGCAATCTGGCGGTGACGTTACCCGCACCTTCGCGCCGCTGCCGCCACGGCCCCGTATCCCGGAAGAGGGGGCGCGATGAGAGCGGGAACCAAGTTGTTGTTACTGGGGCTCTTGGGACTGTTGATGCTGTGGGGCAGTCTGGGGGTGGGGCGGTTCTCGGTCGAGGCCGCCCCTGTGCCGCAGGCTCAGCCGACGGCGACGCGGCCCCCGGTCCCTCCGCTGGCGACCGCCACGCCGGCGCCGCCTCCGCCCAAGGACGACTCGGATGCGGGATCGGAACCCGCGCCGTCCCCGCCCACATCGACGTTGACGCCCGCCGCGTTGCTACCGGAGGCTGGTGATACAATCGGCGCTTTGCCCCTATTGTGGCTAAGCTTTGGGCTATTGATAATCGGAGCGGCGACGATCGTCGGTCGTGTGAGGGAGAACTGAATAGCGCTTAGGTGACGCTCATTCTGCTCAATTTCTAAGACGATGCGGGTTGACAAATCTAGCTCAGGTGTGCGATAATATGTCATGAGGGCCTCTTTTTGGGCTATAGATGGTTCTGACGGGCTATCTATATGTTACCAAAAAGAGGTCCTTTGACGAGTATGCGAGTGCTAAAGTGTCAACCTATCTTTACCTTATGCGGTTTTTGGGCTGAGGAAATGCAAGTGAGTGGAGTGAGGGAAAAATGTTTGTAGATAATTCCGATGGCACCAAGACATACGTAAAAGAAATCGGAAATACCAACAATGAGGCTCTGCTTCTTTTACATGGCATTGGGGCGGATCACAAGATGTGGCGGCCACAACTATCAGTGTTTGCAGAACATGGATATTATGTTTTGGCTCCAGATTTGTTGGGACACGGACAATCATCCAAAGTAAGCACGTTGGAGTTGAGTGACTGGGAACAGCAAATCGACGCATTATTACGCCACAAGAAAGTACCGCAATGCCATCTGGTTGGAGTGAGTATGGGGGGTGTGATAGCACAGTTCTATGCAGCGAACAACCCTGAACGAGTGAATAGGTTGGTGTTGTCGGACACTTTTGGAGAACTTAAAACTATTCCGGAGAGACTGCTTGGTTTTTCTCAAGTGGTTGGCTTCTGGGTTTATAAACTACTTGGGGGCAAAATGTTGGCCAAAGGAATGGCCGCGGCATACAACGCCCCATTTGCAGAACAAGCAAAGGAATATTTCAGTCAGGTGAGTTTGAATGTAGATTTTGATCAGCTCATTTTGGCAAGGAAAGCGATCAACAAAATTGACGCCATCGGAAAGCTAGACGGTGACCGCATTCCAACCTTAGTCTTGGTTGGGGATCAATTTGGACAGTTGTTTGTAGAAATCAATCGCAAGATTGCGAAAGGGATTGCTGGTGCAACCTTCACAGTCTTGAAAAACTCGATGGATCCTTCGAATCTGGTGAATCCAGATGCTTTCAACTCAGCGGTGTTACGTTTCTTACAAAAATAAAATCGGCTTAACCAGGGTCTAGAGCGAACCTTATGCTTTGAGACAATCTTCAGCACCTGGGTTGTAATTTTTTTTCAGTTACGTGGCCTGCACTATGGTGACCGCGGCCTGCCGGGCGGCGTCGTCATAGGCCTTGTCCGCCGGGTAGGCGACGTGGTCGGGATCTTTCCGCAGCACCTGCTTTCCGGTCTCGACCCACTGGACTTCTTGGATATCCGGACCTTGCGCCGCCTAGCGCGCACCAGGTTCGGGATTTCGAAGCGAGTGGTCAGCGAAGACCCGCGCCAATGTCGCAGAACGTGCTTAGCCGCGCACAAGGCAAACGCAGCCGGGTTGATGACCTGGGTAAGCGTTGCCAGGAGGCGTTGAGCAACCTTAGAAAGCCTTAGAACCGCTTCGTTTGCCCGTTCGCAGCACAATTGTCTTATCACCTAATGCTCGTATACTGAGGTTGAGCCACACAAAATAAAGAAGCCTCGCGACTGTGACGAGCCCGAGACGTGTCCGGGACCGCTGCACGATCCCGGCACCCTCAGTATAGCATCCAGGCCGTTCGCCGCTAGGGTGGGCGGCCTGTTCTGTCTTGTGATTGGTAAACCATCATAAAGTAGAGGATGGTTCTTTTGGACTTTGCCGGATAGTGGAGTGAGTAGTCCTAAAACTAGTACAGCAGGCTACGCAAGTGGGGCTCACCAGACCTTTTCTGCGTTGTGACAGGAAGCGTTTGGAAAACGTTGCCTTTGCATCCGGCGAAACCCTAAAGAGTTTAGAGGATATATGAATACTCCCATGATTCGCCTCTTATTCATCGAGGACAATCCCGCAGATGCGCTGCTGGTACGCGAGATGCTGGATGCAGCGCAGCACATGGGGGGGCACTTGCCCCGTTGTGAACTCACGCACGTAGTTCGGCTGCAAGAGGGGTTGGACTGTCTTGAAAACGAGACCTTCGACGTGATCCTCAGCGACCTCGACCTGCCCGATAGCCGGGCCGGTGAGACCGTCGCCACGCTGCACGAACACGCTCCGCAGATGCCTCTGGTGGTGTTGACCGGCCGAGAGGACGAAGATCTGGCGCGCAAGAGCGTGCGCGCGGGAGCGCAGGACTACTTGTACAAAGACGAGGCCACCAACAGCCTGCTGATCAGGGCCATGATGTATGCTATTGAGCGCCAGCAGACTCGCAAGGTGCTGGCGCAGCGAGTCGAGGAGCGCACGGCTGAAGTACAGCAGGTCAACGCTGCGCTGGGCGCCAGCGAGCAGAGATACCGTACGCTCTTCAAGGAGGCCTTGAACCCTATCATGTTGGTGGATGAAGACGGACGATATATCGATGCCAATAAAGCAGCCCTCGATTTTCTGGAATGCGAGCAGGAGGAGCTCCTGGGGAAACGAGTTTGGGATTTCGCCCCGCCAGCGCTTTTGACGCAGCAACAACAGGCACATGCGCCTTTTCTGACTCCTCGTATACTGGAGACTGAATATCTCGTGCATGGGTCAATTAAAACGCTCCTGCTAAACGTGGTGCCTCTGGAGATAGAGGGCCAGACGATTCTTTATGGCATTGGGCACGACATCACCGAACGCAAAGCTGCTGAAGAGGCGTTGCGGGAGAGCGAGGCACGTTATCGCAGCCTCTTTCAGGATTATCCTATCTCGATCTGGGAGGAGGATTTCTCTGCAGTCAAAGCGTATCTAGATGACTTGCGGGCGTCCGGCGTGACCGATTTTACGGCTTACTTCAAAGAACATCCTGACGCAGTGGCGCATTGCGTGGATCTGGTACGAATTATCGATGCCAACGAAGCAGCGCTGGCCCTACGTGGGGCCGAGAGCAAGGGTGATTTCTCACAAGGACTCAACGACTTCTTGTCCGAGGAGACGCTGATCGGATTTGCTGAAGAAATAGTGCAGATTGCTGGCGGCGCCACGCGGGTTGAGGTCGATGCCGTGGATCGGACACCTCAAGGCGAACTTCGTCATTTGGCTGTGACGTGGCAGGTAGCGCCTGGTTACGAAGAGACACTTTCTCGATGTCTGGTCTCCACACGCGATATCACCGAGCGCAAGGAGACGGAGCAGGCGCTACAAGCGCGCGAACTCCGCGCGCGGCAGCAACTTGCCAGTGTTCTCTCGCCCGATGGTGACCTGAGCGGACTGGGACTCGCCGACATCATCGACGTAGAGTCCATCCAGGCACTGATGGACGATTTCTACACTCTGACGGATATCGGGATCGCCATCGTTGACCTCACCGGCGAAGTGCTGGTTGCCACAGGCTGGCAGGATATCTGTACGAAATTCCATCGCGTGCATCCCGATACGTGTCGGCACTGCATTGAGAGCGATATCGAGCTCTCTTCGGGCGTCGAACCAGGCACGTACCAGCTCTACAAATGCAAGAACCATATGTGGGATATGGCAACGCCGATTGTGATCGATGGTCGACATATGGGCAATCTCTTCCTGGGGCAGTTCTTCTTTGAGGATGAAGAGGTGGATCGTGAACTGTTCCGCCGCCAGGCGCAGCACTACGGCTTCGACGAAGAGGCTTACCTGGCGGCGTTGGATCGGGTGCCCCGATGGACGCGTGAGAGAATTGAGACAGTTTTCAAGTTCTACGTCCAATTTGCTGAGATGATCTCAGAGCTGAGTCACAGTAATCTACAGCTGGCGCGAACGTTGGCCGAAAAAGAGCGTCTTCTGGAAGTGCGCAAAAAGAACGAGGAGAAATTCAAGAGCTACATTGAGCATGCGCCCTACGGCATCTTTGTTGCCGATGAGCAAGGCCGGTATCTGGATGTGAACGAGGCCGCGTGTCGTTTGACCGGCTATACGCAAGATGAGCTACTTAATATGAGCATCATTCAGTTGGCCGTTCCTGGGCATCAAGCTGCGGCGCGTGAACACTTCCAAACCGTGATCGAACGCGGGTTCGCTACAGGTATGGAACCGTTTATCAGGAAGGACGGCAGCCTACGCTGGTGGTTGGTGACCGTCGTTCAGCTCTCAGAGACGCGCTTCCTCGGCTACACGGAGGACGTCACCGAGCGCAAACGGGCAGAAGAGGCGGTGCAGAAGAGTGAAGCCAAAATGCGAAGCATCTTCCGGGCGGCGCCCACGGGCATCGGTCTGGTCTCAGATCGACAGCTGTTGGAGGTCAACGAACGCCTTTGTGAGATGGTCGGCTATAGCAGAGATGAACTGGTGGGGCGCGACGCCAGTATACTTTATCCCACGGAGGAAGATTGCGAGTACGTCGGCATAGAAAAGTACCGGGCGATTCAGGAGTATGGAACGGGCACCGTGGAGACGCGCTTTCAACATAAGGACGGCAGTATTCGGAACGTGTTGCTCAGATCCACGCCGCTTGATCTCTCCGATCTTTCGGCAGGAGTCATGTTCACGGCACTGGATATCACGGAACGCAAGCGGGCGGAGGAAGCGCTGCGTGAGAGTGAAGCACGCTACCGTTACATCTTCCGTACAGCCGGCGTGCCTATCTGGGAGGAAGATTTCTCCGAGGTCAAAGCTGCCATCGACGCTCTGGAGGTCGAGAACTTCCGCCAATACGTAGAAGACCACCCGGAGTTTCTGGTCCAGGCCCAGCAGATGATCAAAATTCGGGACGTCAATCCGGCGACGCTCAAGATGCTCGGTGCGCGGAGCAAGGAGGAGGTGTTCGGCGCACTGGACAAAGTCTTCGTGTCGGAGACGCAGCAGATTCTCAAGGGCGAGCTGATTGCCCTCGTCGAAGGAAAAACCTATTTTGAGGGGGAGACGATTAATCGAACGCTTCAGGGAGAGCGGCGAAACATCCTGTTGACCATGGCAATCCCGAAAGATTTAGAGAAGTTGAACAGCGTCTTGATCAGCACCATGGACATCACCGAGCGTAAGCGGGCCGAAGCGGCGCTGCGGGAGAGTGAGCGTCAGAAGAATCTGATTCTCAACTCTACGACCGAGATGGTCACTTACTACGATACCGATCTGCGTATCATCTGGGCCAATCGTGCCGCTGCCAAATCGATGAATAAGACACCCGAGGAGTTGGTCGGTGCGCATTGCTACGAGATTTGGCTAGGGCGACAACATCCGTGTGTGGCGTGCTCCGTCTTGAAAGCCCGCGACGAGAAAACGCCCCAGCAGAATGAACTGCAGACACCGGACGGTCGATACTGGTTCTTGCGGGGTTATCCTGTCCTGGACGATGCCGGGGAGGTCGTTGCTCTCGTTGAATTCGGTCAGGACATCACCAAGCGTAGAGAAGCGGAGCAGAAGATTGAGCAGTACGATGCTGATCTCCGGCGCAGCAACCGGGAGCTGCAACAATTCGCCTACGTGATCTCTCATGATCTCAAGGCGCCGCTGCGCACCGTCAAGGGGTATCTGGGCCTGCTGGTGGAGAGCTGTGACCAGCACGTAAACGAGCGCGCCGACTTGTACATTCAGCAAGTGCTGGAGGCAACCGAGCGTATGCAGGATATGATCGACGCGCTGCTGAATCTCTCACGCGTGGAGACGCAGGGTGAGCCTTTTGTACCAACAGACTTTACTGTGGTGGTGCAAGACGTCCTGGATGATCTACAGTCGGTTATCGAAGAGACAGAGACGGAGGTGAGCTACGATCCGCTGCCGACGGTGTCGGTCGCTCGTACACAGCTGGCGTGCGTCTTCCAGAACCTGATCGCCAACGCGATTAAGTTCCGCAAAGAAGATCAGCCTCCGCGGGTACACATCTCGGCAGAGCGGAAGGGAGACGAGTGGCGCCTCGCGGTGGCGGATAACGGCATTGGCATCGACCCGGAGCAGGCCGGCCGGATCTTCCAGATCTTCCAGCGATTGCATACCCAAGCGGAATATCCAGGCTTGGGCATCGGTTTGGCGCTTTGCAAGCGTATCGTGGAGCGGCACGGCGGGCGCATCTGGGTGGAA